>JAZRDY010000100.1:0-3388 GCA_045660525.1 Acutalibacteraceae bacterium
AGTTTAGAGGGATTTTTTAAAGAAAAATAACTAAAGTTTTTTGGTTACTTTTTTTCAAAAAAGTAACGCCTGTGCGGCGAGCACAATTAATGATATTTTTTAACGCAACTTTCTTTTTAGTATCGCAGGGCTTCGCCCCTCACCCCACAAACTTTTGAAAAAGTTTGACAAAACTTTACTTATTCCTCCATTTTCACCCTCTGCAACCTGAAGTTGCTAAATTTTAAACCAACATTGATAGACAAAACATCCCCTTTATGCTATGCTTTAAGCAGAAAGGAGCTGATACAAATGACAAGCATCGGCGAAAGAATTTATGATCTGCGAAACCGAAATAATATGTCCCAAGGCAACCTTGCAGATAAACTTGATGTATCAAGACAGACTATATCCAAATGGGAGAACAACATGTGCCTGCCCGAAGCTGAAAAGCTTATGCAACTGAGCGAAATCTTCGGAGTGTCTACTGATTATATATTGAAAGGCAGAACCATAACCGAACCTGAGCCTGTTTATATATATGTAAAAGACCCTGACAGTGAGAATGTATCCAAACACAACGAGAGAATTGTTAGGAAATATGTGGGAATAGTATTGGCTGTTGTTTTCGGTCTGATATCCGTTGCAGTGCTTCTTATGGGCGGTTCGATTCTGACCGTATTGCCTGCGGCAATTATGCTTATAGGCATATTACTTGCCTGCGATGTAAATCACCCTTGGTTAATTACTTGTTGGATAACTTACATCACAGGCTTGGTATCTTTACCGTTTTTCACAAGTATCAATCCGTTTATGATTTTTTACCCCATAATTTATACAGAAGGATATACACTTCATTTGCTTTGGGGTTATGGAATATGGACAGCATTAGCTATACTCATACTCTGCACTGTCAAAGCCAAACGCGGATACATATTCAGACCCAAAGATAAAACTGAATAACAAAACAAAAAAAGGAGACTCACATCGAGTCTCCTTAATCTTTTCGTCTTGTGGCAGGGCTCCGCCCCGCACCCCGCAAGCTTTTGTAAAAGCTTGACCAAAACTTTACTTATTTCTGCTTTGAATACTTAAGTCTATAAACAACATTCATAAGCACACAGTCAAGCGCACCGAGAGGCTTTGAGCCACCGAACACTTCACCTGCAAGCATTGATTTGCAGTTCTTTTCCATAACCATCTCAGTTGCCTGAGCTTCCTCTGTGTTAGGACCGCAGCAAACTGCGCCGTTATCTCTGAGGAACATTGCATTTCTGAACTTGCCTGACATTTTCTTTGCAGCCTTCTTTGATGACTTCATTGTGTCATTAGGGTCAAAGTCTGCACACTTAACAGTGATACCAACAATCTGTGCAAAGTCATCAAGGAAAGGCTTAACTGTCTTGCCGATCTTTGATGTAGCCATAATTGCAGGATCCTGTGAGTGAATGATAGCACCGATATCTTCGCGCTTATTATAGATAGCCTTGTGAAGATCAGCCTCTGAGGGATACTTGTCGCCTGCGATAAGCTCATCACAGCAGGGGCAAAGACCAACAGTAGCTACACTGTTACCCTCTTTATCTGAAAGAATAATAGCATCGTCGATACGCACACTGTCGTATGCTGTAAGCTTAGCGGCGGGCATCATATCTGCTCTCTTCTTAAGGTCAGCGATGTAAGCAAATACTTCATTGAATGACTGCGCAACCTTGCCTGTTGTTTCGTTGTACTTGTCAAAAACATACTTAGCACAAACTGCTTCAACTTCGTTAGCTACTTTGAAAGCATCATCATAGTCAGTACCCATGCAAACTGCACCGTGCGACTTAAGGAAGATAGCCTTTGAGTCTGAGCGCTCGAGTGTATCGATAACGCCCTGACGAAGCTTGCCTGTGCCGGGAAGACCGTATGCGCTTACTGCGATGTGGTCACCGATGATATCCTTGCTGTAGCCTTCGATGCCGTTGAGGTCACAGCCGAGAGTTGAAACAACACTTGCATTAGCCTGATGTGTGTGGATAACAAAACCGATTTCAGGTCTGTGAAGATAGCACTGTGCGTGGATACCCTTTTCGCTTGAGGGCTTGATATCGCCTTCGTATGAAAGGTCGTCCATATTTACAAGCACGATATCGTCGGGGGTAAGACCTTCATATGCCTTACCACTGGGAGTGATAACAAACTGCTTGTCGTCAATACGGCAGCTTACGTTACCCCAGGTACGTGCAATAAGACCTGTTGAAACAAGCTGTTTACCTGCTTCTACAACTATTTTTTTAGCTTCTAAGATGTCCATTTATTACACCTCTTCTGATTATAGTATAAGTTAGGACAAGGCAGACAAACAAGTCTGCCTTGTAATTATGTATTGTTAATTATTCAACAACTGAAATGTTTGAGAATACCTTGTCGAAACGAGCAAGTGCATCGTCAATCATTTCTTCTGTATAAGCTGCTGATGTGTAGAGACGTGAGCCTGCAAGAGTTACAAGACCTTCAGCCATGTAAGCAGCACCCATGTGAGTCATTTCAGCCTTACGCTTGCTTGTCTCCTTGATGATGCCGGGGATCTGCCAGGGCTTGCTCCAGTCAAGTGAGAAGTGCATTGTAGCAACAGTTTCCATATGACATACTGAACCCTGGTTGAATGCTACGAAGGGAAGGTTGTATTTGTCGATAATGTTGTTAAGACCTGCTGTAAGTCTGTCACCCATAAGGCCAGCCTTCTGGCAAGCATTCTGCTTATCGATTTCTTCAAGGGTATAGTAACCTGCTACGCATGAAAGAGGTGTAGCAGCCATTGTACCACCGCAGAAAGCCTTCTTGATCTTCATGCCGCTTGCATCAAGACCTGCGCCCATGTACTGCATGTACTGCTTCTTACCGCCGATACCGCCTGCACCGGGATAACCACCTGCGATAACCTTACCGAAGATTGTGAGGTCGGGTTCAACACCGTAGTAGCCCTGAGCACCAGCCATACCGATACGGAAACCTGTAACAACCTCATCGAAGATAAGGAGTGCGCCGTACTTACGGCAAAGTCTTTCAACGCCCTTGTTGAATTCGAAATCAAGGGGACGTGTACCACTTTCAGGACCGATGGGTTCGATAAATACAGCAGCTGTACCGCCGTTGAGCTGATTTCTTCTGAGCTTCTTTTCAAGATCGTTAAGATCGTTGGGGAAGAATTCCTGTGTATCTCTCATAAGACGCATGGGAACACCGCTTGCCTGAGTGAACTTTGAACCGGGAACACGGATACCGTAACCGAGCTGATCTGACCAGCCGTGGTATGCGCCACCCATCTTAAGGATGTGCTTCTTCTTTGTAGCAAGTCTTGCAACACGGCAAGCTACCATACAAGCCTCTGTACCTGAACCGAGCATACGGAACATATCAACAG
>JAZRDY010000101.1:0-1855 GCA_045660525.1 Acutalibacteraceae bacterium
GAGCTTTCGTATCTGTCGCACGAAGAACAGCAGATGGTTTATGCGATGTATGACAGCGATGAGGTAACACCATCATTTCCGCAAGCGCAACGTATGCGGAGACTTTCGGAAGAAGGTGAACTTGACAACGACACGGTGTTCAACATAATGTCTGAACTAAAAGCAAATCAGAAAGATACCGTCAGTATTCCAACTGAGTTGTTTCAGAAATATATAAAAGGCAGACCAACACCAAAGTCGAATAAAGATTTTGTTATAAAAGCAATCGAACATTACTGCCGTTATCTTGAACGACAGCGAGGCAGAGACAGATGAAAGGAGTGATGATAAACATAAAAAGAAAATTAAAAATATTTTTTCATTGGCTCAGCACCGACAACCGTGGCGAATACAGATTCACCGTTAAAGGTCACGAAGTTATTGCAACATTTTCCGAAAAGCCTAACAATGATATTCTCGCTCGTCTTCGTGAAATATTATTAGGCGATTCACACATTCGACAAACTGACACCTCGGATATTAAACTGAAGAAAAATATTAAGGAGGCGGTTTAATGTCAAAGCGAGTGTGCTGTCTTTACAGAGTTTCAACTGGAAAACAAGTTGACTATGACAAAAACAATGAAGCGGATATTCCAATGCAACGAAAGGCTTGTCATAAGTTTGCAAGTGAAATGGGTTGGGATATTGTTCATGAAGAACAGGAAGACGGTGTATCGGGTCACAAGATAAGAGCAGAGAACCGTGACAAAATTCAAATCATAAAAGACCTTGCGAGAAAGAAACAATTTGATATTCTGCTCGTGTTTATGTTTGACCGTATAGGAAGAATCGCAGATGAAACTCCTTTTGTTGTTGAGTGGTTTGTTAAAAACGGTATTGAGGTTTGGAGCACACAAGAGGGCGAGCAGAGATTTGATAATCATATCGACAAACTTCTGAACTATATCCGTTTTTGGCAAGCTGACGGAGAAAGCGAGAAAACATCTGTCAGAACCAAAACAAGTCTTGGGCAGTTGGTTGAGTCAGGTCATTTCAAGGGCGGCGTTGCCGCCTTTGGATATGGCCTTGTGAAAAGCGGAAGATTTAATAAAAGAAAGCACGAGCTTTATGATTTGAAAGTTAATCCCGATGAAGCGATTGTTGTTAAGATAATCTTTGACAAGTACACAACAGAGGGGTACGGAGCACACAGAATTACAACGTGGCTGAACAATAACGGGTACCGAGCAAGAACGGGTAAAATGTGGCACGATGCAACCATAAGGGGTATTCTCTGTAACCTTACCTATACAGGTGTTCTCCGTAGCGGTGATTCCCGTTCAGAGGTTATACCCGAATTGCAGATAATTCCGCCTGAACAGTTTGAAAGAGCAAAGATGATAATGCAAGAGCGTTCAGACAGGAAGAAAGAAAATCCAACAGTACCGCTTAACACAAAAGGTAAATCTCTTATATCCGGCAAGGTTTACTGTGGGCATTGCGGTTCAAGGCTGAATCTTACAACAAGTGGAAGATACCGTAAAAGAAAAGACGGCTCTGTTGATACTACCAAGCGTATCAGATATGCCTGCTACGGAAAAAGTAGAAAGCAAACAGAGTGCGACGGTCAATCAGGTTATACACTTCACATTCTTGATGATTTGATTGATGAGATTGTCCGTGACGTTTTTAGCAAAATGAAAGGTGTATCGAAAAATGATGTTGTTATGTCACGATACGCTAACGAGCTTGAAGTAAGAAAAGCAAGGTTATCTATGTTAAAGGCAGCTTACGGCAAAGAGTTTGAAAATCTCACCATTCTAAAAAGAGAAGTTGTTAAGACAATCAAGGGTGAAAGCTCTTTTTCGGCTGAT
>JAZRDY010000102.1:0-19109 GCA_045660525.1 Acutalibacteraceae bacterium
AAAAGACATCGCAAAAGCGGTGTCTTTTATTTTTGCTGAAAAAAAGCACAAACAAGAACCTGAGGCACGCGGAGCGTGTCGTGGGGTGCGGGTCTCCGGCGGAGACCTCTGCGAAGCAGAAGCACCGACCGAGCCGGCAGGCGAGAGTCGAGCCCTTCTGCCCCTGCCAAGAAAAGAACATCACTTCGGTGGTGTTCTTTTGCTGTTTAATTGGGGACATGTATATCTGTCATAAGTTTTCTTGTGAAACAAGTGATCAACCCTTTTTAAAACTAAAGTAAATTTATAAATATAATTTGTGTTTTTTACTCTTGACTTTTATGCTTTGATGTGTTAAATTTATAAAGTGATTTTTGATATTACAGAGATTCACTCTGATGAACATAACTTTAATAATAAATCTCTTCTAAGCAGAGAGAGTCTTACAGCAACCAAAGGAGAAAATAAAAAATGGTAATTACAGATTTACTTGAACGCAATGCCCGATTTAAGGGCTCGGAGATAGCTCTCGTTGAGGTTAATCCCTCTGAAGAACGAGACAGTGCAGTGACCTGGAGAGAAGCAAGTCTCATTGAAAGCGCAAATGCAGGCACACCGTACCGCCGTGAAATGAGTTGGAAAAGCTTTGACCGCAGAGCAAACCGCTTTGCAAATCTTCTTTTAAGCCGCGGCTTCAAAAGAGGTACAAAGGTCGCTATTCTTCTTATGAACTCACTTGAATGGCTTCCTCTTTATTTTGGTATTCTTAAGGCGGGCTGTATTGCAGTACCTATGAACTTCCGTTATTCGGGTGATGAAATCAAATACTGTCTTGAGCTTGCAGATTGCGAAGTACTTATCTTCGGCAAGGAATTTATCGAGCGTATTGATTCGATTACTAACGACGTTCCTGATGTTAAAACAATGTTCTATGTAGGTAAAAACGGTCCTGCTTACAGTGAGGATTGCTGTGCTATGATGAACTTCTGCTCATCAGAAGCTCCGCCTGTAATGCTTAATGAAGAAGATTACGCAGCTATTTACTTCTCATCGGGCACAACAGGTTTCCCGAAAGCTATTTTACATAATCACAAAGCTCTTCTTTCATCTTGTATGACAGAACAGAATCATCACGGACAGTCAGAGAACGATGTTTTCCTTTGCATTCCGCCACTTTATCATACAGGTGCAAAGATGCACTGGTTCGGTAGCCTTCTCAGCGGAAGTAAAGCCGTACTTCTCAGAGGTGTTAAGCCCGAATGGATTCTTCGTACTGTTACAGAAGAGAAGTGTACTATTGTCTGGCTTCTTGTGCCTTGGGCTCAGGATATGCTTGATGCCATTGAAAGCGGCAGAGTTAACCTTGACGATTATCTTCTTTCACAGTGGAGACTTATGCATATCGGTGCTCAGCCGGTACCTCCCAGCCTCATTAAACGTTGGATGAGCATTTTCCCGCATCATCAGTACGACACAAACTATGGCCTTTCAGAATCAATCGGCCCAGGTTGCGTACATCTCGGTGTTGAGAATATCCACAAAGTTGGTGCAATCGGTAAACCCGGTTATCTATGGGAAGCTAAAATAGTTGATGAAAAGGGTAACGAAGTTGAAAAGGGTGACATCGGTGAGCTTATTGTCAAAGGCCCCGGTGTAATGCTTTGTTACTATAAAAATGAAGAAGCTTCAAACGAAGTTCTCAAAGACGGCTGGCTCTACACAGGTGATATGGGTCGTGAAGATGAAGACGGATTTATTTATCTTGTTGACCGTAAAAAGGACGTTGTAATCTCAGGCGGCGAAAACATTTATCCCGTACAGATTGAAGACGCTCTTCGCAAACACGAAAAAATTAAGGACGTTGCAGTTATCGGTATTCCCGATGAACGTCTCGGTGAAAAGACTCTTGCTGTTATTGAGCTTAAAGACGGCATAACTTGTACCGAAGAAGAAATCAATGAATTTTGTCAGGATCTTCCCCGTTACAAGAGACCGAGAAAGATTGTATTTGAGAAGGTACCCAGAAATCCCACAGGTAAAATTGAAAAGCCTGTTCTTCGCAAAAAATACTGTCAGGGCAGCCTCGTAGAAGCACAGATAAAATAATCAGATATATAAAAGGCAAGGATTGGTGTCCTTGCCTTTGTCATTTACAGCTGTTGAATTTTGTGCTGTTATCGTTTAAATAAGTTGAAGTGTGTACAGGGTGCAGATGCTTGTTATCGGCAACTTAAATTATTGACATTGAGCATACAGTCGGTTATAATTAAAATAACAACATCTTGTTGCAAAAAATTAAATATTTAATCAAATTATGACAAAATTATGGTTGTATCATAAAACAAAGTTGCCTATATGTTTAAAGAGAGGTGCAAATTTATGGAAAAGATTATCGTTGCAGATGACGAACAGAAAATAAGAAAACTTGTCGGAGGATTTCTTGAAAAATCAGGCTATGAAGTTTTGGAAGCTGAAGACGGAGATGAGGCATTTAACTTATTTTGCAAAAACAAAAACGATATCAGTTTGCTTATACTTGATATTATGATGCCCGGTCTTAACGGTTGGGAAGTGTGCAGAAAAATTCGCGAGATTTCCGATGTGCCTGTAATTATGCTCACAGCAAGAAGTGAAGAATTTGATATTCTTACGGGTTATGAAAACGGTGCTGATGATTATGTTACAAAACCCTTCAGTCCCGGAGTGCTTGTTAAAAGAGTTGAAGCACTGCTCAGACGTGCTAACAATAATGTCAATACACAGAATGAAAAAGAAGTCAGTGATCTTGTTTTTAATGATGATGCTCACGAGGTGCGACTTGAGGGTAAGGAAATCGATCTTACTCTTAAGGAATACAAAATTTTAAAGAAGTTCCTTGAATCTCCCGGCAGAGTTTTCAGCAGAGAACAGCTTCTCGACAGTGTTTGGGGCTTTGACTTTTCAGGCGATATCAGAACCGTTGATTCTCACGTTGCAAGGCTCAGAACCAAGTTGGGCGAATGGGGAAACAAACATCTTAAAACCGTTTACGGCATCGGTTACAAAATCGAGGAAAACTGATGAAAAGAATAAGAAGAAATTCATCTGAACTTAATAAAAGGTACTCACTGATTTCGGTGGGTACTGTTTTGCTGTGTATTGCAATATTTTCCGTGGTGCAGATTGTGTTTATGGAAGATATATATGTTGCGGTTGTAAAAGACAGATTGATAGATACTGCATATGAAGTGGCTGAAATTGACTTTGAAAGTGAAAATTATGAGGTGGAGCTCGGAAATATAAAAACCAACGCCAATATGTATTTTGAAATATATCAGCCGCGCGACACATTGATGTATACAACTAATGCTAATACGGGTGTGCATTATCCGAGTGACAGTCATACAGAATCTCAGGTTCTCAGACCTCGCATTATGAAAATTCTTTCACGAGAAGAAAATGAAGACGGCAGCTATTTTGAAATTCGCCAGGAATATTATGCTACAAGTAAATATATTGTTTACGGCGATTTTTTTGCTGACGATAAGGCTGTTGAGATATATTATTCCTACGACAGTATACAAGAAAATTCAAAAATTGCAGGTGACGTATTTTTTTGGCTGAGTCTTGTAATTATGGTTATGATTATAATTCTCTCAATACGTATCGGGTTTATGGTATTTTCGCCTTTGAGAAATATGATAGACACAACAAAACGTATGGCTAATATGGATTTCAGTGTTAAATGTCCGAGGTATAAGGTCGGAGATTTGAATGAGCTGAGTGCCAGTATCAATACCTTAGGCAGTTCTCTTAGCAGTGCCTTGGGTAAACTGGAGAGCGAAAACAAAAAGCTTGAAACCGATATTTTATATGAGCGTCGTCAGGATAAAGCAAGATCAACCTTTATTTCCAATGTATCACATGAACTGAAAACTCCTATTTCAATTATAAAAGGTTATGCAGAAGGCATGAAGATGGGTATCGGCGGTGATAATCCCGATGAAATTTGTGATATAATCATTGATGAAGCTGATAAAATGAATAATCTCATTGTTCGTCTTATGGAATATATGAAGCTCAGCTCAGGTGCATATAAGCTTTACAGCAGTGTATTTAATCTTAGTGAAATGGTTAATGAGTGGGCGGAAAACCACATATCGAATATGCGCAAGAAAGATATTGATTTTATTTGTGATATTGACCCTGCTTTCTGCTGCTACAGTGATGTGCTTATGATGGAAAATATCTTTCTTAACTATCTGTCAAACGCAATCAGCCATATAGATTTCGACAAGGTAATCAGAGTTACCGCGGAGGATGTGGGCAGAAGTTATCGGGTGAGAATATTTAACTCGGGAAAGCCCATACCCGGTACCGATATCGAAAATATCTGGCAGAGCTTTTACAGAGCTGATAAGGCTCACTCGAGAGAAGAGGGAAGATTCGGGCTCGGTCTTTCATTTGTTGCAACTATTCAGGAAATGACAAATGAAAAATACGGCGTTGAAAATAAAGTAAACGGCGTTGAATTCTGGTTTGATATTAAGAAAAATTAGAAGCAATAAGAATCAGCGCGTTTTTGATTCTTTTTCCGCGTCAGGAAAAAGAATGCCTTCGCGGCGAGCGGGAAGAAACAATAAACAATAAAACAACACCCATCCGATTAAGAATGGGTGTTGAATTTTTATGTGCCGACTTATTAATAACTGTATCAAATCTTTCTCTGCGGCACGTTAGTTGTTTTTTTGTAAAATCTTAAGCGTAATTCCGCATTCCGAATTAACTCTGAGTGGTCTCTATGTATTTTCTCAGCTCGTGTGCATTTGCCATAAGCTCAAGCTTTTCATCATAAAGTATTCTCAGGTGACGGTGAATTTCTGCTGCAAGGATATTTTTTCTTGCCTTTCTTGCTCTGTCAAGGTCTCGACGGCAGGAGGCTATAATTTCACTTTGCAGAGTGATGCTTTTTTCATACTGTTCATAAAGTTCATTAATTGATAAATCCATTGGCAGTACCTCCTTTATCTGAACCGAAGATAATATAGTCACCGCTTGTTTTAAAAGCTGTTGCAATGCGAATGATATCTTTTACGGAAATCTCTCTTTTGCCTTTTTCGATATCGTCCAGCTTATGTGCATCAATACCTGTCATAGATTGAGCATCTTCAAGGGTAAACCCCTGAGTCAGTCTGAGGTGCCTGATGCGTTTACAAGGTGACGATAAATCCTCAGAAACGAGACAAAGAGCATCTTTGTTTTTTATAATCATTTTCACCGAAGATGAATAATCTTTCCCGTAGCGATATTCCATAGCGTATTTGAGCTTGTCATAGATAATGTCGTTGATTTTATCAAGGCGCCTGCTTACACTACTGCGGTCGATGCCTAAAACCTTAGCCGTATCTGTGATGTTTTTACCGTTGTACCAATGAAGATCGACAATTTCCCGGTCTTTTTCATCAAGTTCATTTTTTATCACTTTTTTCACAAGACAGATAAGCTCAATTTTTCTTTTTCTGAGCAGATATTCGTCAATGGTTTCGTGTTGAGTACCTTGCCATAAGCTGAAAGCGAGTGCAGCATTATCCACATCAGCTGCAGAGAAACTGTTTGCGTTTTTTTCTCTCATTATTAAAACCTCCTTATAATTTTGTTCGACCAAAACAGAACAAATGTTCGTTATAATTTCATTCTATTTTCATTTTTTTAACTTGTCAATACTATCTACAAAAATAGACAATATATTTTTTTATGTTATATATAAACTCCGAATATTTGGATTGTAGCAAAAAATACGGTAAATTTTAGGTGAATTTAAGGCGAAAATGATACTTAATATATTATTGAAAATATACTTGCTTTTTTTATTCGAATAGTATAAAATAGTGAGTAATAAATTTTATTCAAGAAAAGGATGAAACTCATGGCAAAACAGGAAAAGACAGCTGCTGAGCTTTACCGCGAAGAAAGAAAAGCGCGTATTGCTAAGGCTGCAAAAAAGAATGCGAAGAAATCACATAAAGTGATTCTCTCAAAAGGTATGAAGAAAGCTATCGCCGCAGTAGTAGTTATTGCTATTGTTGCAGGTATTGGTGCGTTTTCAGTAATGAACTCAGGTATGCTTGAAAGAGGCAAGGTTGCTTTTAAAGTAGGCGACATTGAAGTTACAGCTCCTGAATACGGCTTCTATTATGCATCAGCTTTCTCAAACTATTTCAATATGTCATATCAGTATGACACCTATTACGGTGCAGGTATGGGTAAAATGTATACAGGTTATGATTACAATGTATCTCCCGACCAGCAGAAATATTCAGGCAAAATCGAAGGCATTGAAGAACCTATGTTTACAGATTTCTTCCGTCAGCAGGCAACACAGAGCATTCAGTATGTTAAGGGTTCAGTTTTATATGCTGCTGAAAACGGTATCGAGCTTGACGAAGACGACTATGCTGAAATCGAAGCTACAATGACTGAATTTAAAGAAACTGCTGATTCAATGAACTACTCACTTTCAGCTTATCTTCGCAGATTCTTCCACAAGGGTCTTACACCTTCACTCTTAGAAGAAATCGTAAAAGAGCAGACTCTTACAACTAAGGTTTCAGAAGTTAAGACAGAAGAGTTTGCTGCTTCATATTCAGACGAAAAGATTGAAAAGACTTTCAATGATTCACTTAAAACTTACGGTACAGTATCACTTTATCACTATGATATCGCCGCTGAAAAAGAAACAGTAAAGGCTACCGAAGAGGGTAAAGAAGATACACAGGAAGTAACAGACAAGACAATGGCTGCAGCTAAGGCTAAGGCTGAGAAGTTTGTTTATGATTTTGAAAATGCCGGTTATACATTCGGTGAAGTAGCTGCTAACTTTGAAAAAGAAGCAGACAACAAGGATTATGAAGCTTATGCTACCGATGAAACAAAAACTCTTATGGCAGATGTTTTATACGGCGACCTTTCATATGAATCTTCAGATGAAAAATTCCTTAAGTGGGCAATCAGCAAAGATACCGCATTAGGCGCAACTTTCATCGTTGAAAACGAAGGTACAGGCTATACTGTATTTGCAATGAAAGAGCCCGTTCACAAGGCTCCCGATGCTTACACATATGATGTAAGACACATTCTTGTTCAGTTCCCTGAAGAGGAAGAAACAGATTCAGCTGAAGAAACTGAAGAAAAAGAAGAAGTTAAGGTTGAACTTCTCGACACAAGCGCATATGACGTAACTGTTGATAACGTAGTTAACGAAGAATATACAAATGCTGAACTTTACATCAAGGCTCAGGATATCCTTAAGGAATACCTTGACGGTGCAAAGACAGAAGAATTCTTCGGTGAACTTGCTGCTAAGTATTCAGCTGACGGCAACGCAGCTGACGGCGGTATCTATGAAGATGTAACTGAAGGCTATATGGTTGCTGAATTTGAAAACTGGGCACTCAAAGAGGGCAGAAAAGCAGGCGATGTCGGTATTGTTGAAACAACATACGGTTATCATATTATGTACTTTATTGAATCAGAAGCTACAACTTGGTCAGATACAATCAGAAACGACCTTGCTGCTGAAGAATATAATAAGCTTGCTGACGAACTCACTGTTGCTGAAAATGTAACTGTTAGCGGTACCATTGAAGAGTCAATGACAGGTGTTGATGAATTTATTGTTTCACTTGCTAAAGAGCAGATCAGAAACATTAGCTTAAATGCGGGTCACTCAGCTGATGATGGTCACAATCACTAATTGAACAATTTAAGTCCACTCTAAAGAGTGGACTTTTTGCTTTACTTTCATTTTGTTTTATGATATCATTATAATAGTATTTTATGTGCAGGTGACAAGCTATGAATTTATTAAGTGATGAAAGATTAGAGCCTCTTGGCGGCAATATGAGCATTGTGACATCCGATAGCCACACTTTTGGTACGGATGCAGTGCTGCTTGCAAATTTTGCTAATATCAGAAGAAAAGATATCGCCTGTGATATGGGCACGGGTTGCAGTATTATTCCTCTCATATGGTGCAATGATGTAACCAATGAGGTTTACGGTCTTGATATTCAGCCGAAAGCAATCGGTCAGCTTGAAAAATCACTTGAAGTTAACAATATGGTGGGCAGAATCAAACCCGTCAACTGTGATTTGCGAAACCTTAAAGGCGTACTCGAATATGGCAGATTTGACCTTGTGACTATGAATCCGCCATATAAACCCGTGGGTACGGGGATAGAAAGTATTGGCGAAGCACAGCGCATTGCACGACACGAGGTTTGCTGTAATATCGATGATGCTGTTTCGGCTGCATCAAAGCTTTTGAAATTCGGCGGCAGATTTTGCATGTGTCACCGACCTGAAAGGCTCTGCGACATCATTGTGAGTATGCGTCAGGGCGGTATTGAAGTCAAACGCATCAGATTTGTTGTTGAGCGCAAGGGCAAGCAACCATGGCTTGTGCTTGTTGAGGGCAAACGCGGAAGTAAAAGCGGTGTTACCATTGAGGGTGAGCTTGTGATGAAAGACGAAAACGGTAACAACACCGATGAATTTAGAACTATGTTCGGCGATTATATGGACGGACACCAATAACTGCGCGTTTTGCTTACTTTTGGCACTAGCAAAAGTAATGTCACGCGGCGAGCGAAAAATAAAGAAGCTACACTTATGTTTTAAGGATGTAAAAATATGCAGTTTTATATTTATCTTTCAGTTTTCCTTTTTCTTATTGGTCTGTGGAATTTAATGATAGCGATTCTCGGTCGCTTTCCGAAATTCCTTTCAACTTCAGTGGCGACCTTGAAAAGCGCAAGCACAGTAAGAAATGTCAATGGCGGAAGAAATAGGTTTATACCCGTTTCAACTAAATATGTTTATGTATATACAGTTGACGGAAAGGAATATAAATATCGAACTGAAAAGGAACACAGAAGAAAGCGACCGTTATACAAAAAAGTACCAATGGTATATGTTAAATGGTTCCCACGTCGTGCATATCCGCACAAATTCAGTGGCACTGCTGAATGGGTGACAGGAATCGGTTTTATGATTATCGGTATTTTATTTTTTGTTTTGGCGTTATATTCTTTTTGATAATCAGGAGGTAATTATGGCAGGGATTTTATATATAGTCGGCACTCCCATAGGCAATCTCGGTGATATGTCCCCGAGGGCAGTGGAGACCCTTTCAATGGTGGATTTTATTGCCGCGGAGGACACGAGAGTGACCCTTAAGTTGCTCAACCACTTCGATATAAAAAAGCCTATGATAAGCTATTTTGAGCATAACCGACGCGAAAAAGGCGAGGTTATCGTGGGCAAAATTTTAGCAGGGGAGACTTGCGCACTCGTTACCGATGCGGGTATGCCTGCGGTGTCTGACCCGGGTGAAGATTTAGTGCGTCTTTGCCACGAAAGCGGCATTCAGGTTCAGAGTGTGCCGGGCCCCACAGCTTTTGCAACAGCAGTTGCTCTGTCAGGTATGAGTGTAGGCAGATTCACTTTTGAGGGATTCCTGAGTATGAATAAGGTTTCACGTCGTGAGCATCTTGAGTCAATCAAAGATGAAAAGCGCACAATGGTCTTTTATGAAGCACCTCATAAGCTCAGTGCAACACTTAAAGATTTATATGAAACCTTAGGCAACCGCGAGCTTGCAATAGTACGCGAAATAACAAAAATCCACGAGGAAGTTATCCGTACTGACCTTGAAAGCGCGGCTGTGAAGTACGCCGAAGATAAGCTTAAAGGCGAAATCGTGCTGATAATTTCAGGTAAACCCGAAACCGAAGAAGATGAAGTTACCCTTGAAGATGCAATTTCACTTGCAAAGGTTTACATTGCCGAGGGTATGGGCATAAGTATGGCGGCTAAAACTGCAGCAAAGCAGACAGGTCTTAAAAAAGGCGATATCTATAAAGCATTACAGGAGGAAGAATAATGGCAGAATGGTTTTCAGAATACGGCTATTTGATTGCGGTTTTCTTTGTGGTACTCGTGGCGTTTGTTGTGGTACTTAACAAGGCGGCAAAAGCATACAGCAAGCATTTTAATACTGTCAATGAACAGAAAAAACAGCTTGAATATATGACCAACCTTAAAAACAAATACAGAAATATCACCTCAGATGAGCTTCAGAAGTGCAGTGATGATGAAATTCTTGAGGGCTTAGCACTTCTGACTCAGATTGATATGCAAAAGTGCGACGATATGGAGAGCTATTTCCGTAATCTGCCGAAAGAGAAGCAGTATATCTATGTTCTCGATGTGTTTGTGTCAGACGGCAGTGTTAAGGAGTTTTACACTCAGAATGGTGAAATTCTTACAGATATTATAATTGATGCTTTGAATGCAATCGGTATGATTGACTTTGCAGATAAGCTTTCATCAGTTGCAAAAATGTATAATAAAGACGATGAAAGCATCTCCTTCGACAGCAATACCATTGATAAATTTGACGCAGAAATTAACGCTATGTGTATTTTAGATGAAATTAAGGGTAAATCTGCTATATTTATAAAAGAAAATTTTAATCTTCTGTAAATTAACGAAAGTCCATTTGACTTGACGATATTTTTGTAGTATAATACCTTAGAATTAAAATGGAGGTGATATTGTTGCGCAGAATAGTTGCAGTGTTTTTAGCTTTAGCGACGGTTGTGATGTTGTTTACCGCTTGTAACGGTAATGAAGAACCGACTACTAATCCCACTATATCAACGGGTGAAGTTTCAACAACGGAAACAACAACTAAAAAGCAGACTTATGTTCTTACAACTGATGTTGGTAAAACCGTGCCTTGGCAGGAAACAACAAGATTTGAAACTACAGCTGTAGATTATAACAGTATCACTATTCCCACAGATACGATAGAAGTTCCGCCGGTTAATATTTTATCAACCACAGGTT
The DNA here is from genome assembly GCA_045660525.1 of Acutalibacteraceae bacterium. Lineage (GTDB taxonomy): Bacteria > Bacillota > Clostridia > Oscillospirales > Acutalibacteraceae > UBA6857. The sequence goes on from JAZRDY010000102.1 coordinate 10,870, forward strand.
CATCATTGCCTATCACTGTTCCCACTTCTCCGGGAATAACTGCGGATAACACAACAACTACCGCACATCTCAATCCTCTCACAACAACAGCATCAACCACCAAAAAGACTACAACAACCACAACTCAGGTTGAAAAATTCCCCACAGCGGTTGTTATTGATTCTGAGGGTTATAATTCATCATCAGGCAAGCTTTATCTCGGTATCAGTCCCAGCGGTTGGAGCTCGGACATCAAGGCAAATTCCACAAGCATCAGCATCAAAATCGACGGTGTTACATCAACAAGCAAGGTTACTTGCAGTGTTACTGCCTCGAAAAACAGTGACGGTATGCAGGAAATTGTTATTGATCTGTCGTCTCACAGCATCACATCGGGAAGTACCGTAACTTATACTATTCCTGAAGGCTTCCTCGTATCAAAATCGGGCACACAGTATAATACATCTTATACAAGCAGTGCTACAATCTAAAATATTACGGCAGGTATCAATCGATACCTGCTGTTTTTGTATAATTTTGCCTTTTTAGTTAAAACTTTTAAGGGTGATTATAATGGTTTATAAAATTCGTCTTAAAGCAAGAGAAAAGCAGGCACAGTGCAGTGCAATATTGTTCCTCAGCTTTATGGTAACAGCTTTGGTGATGTTGACAGTAAATCTCTTTCCTTTGGTTTATGTCAGCGCTATAAAGCCGCATTTAAGCGAAAATATAATGGTGTCAGTTGTAATTTCAGTGTTGCTTGCAGTATTATCTGTGGTGATATATTCGGCTTTATCAATGGGAACAGACAGATTTATGCTCAAACGTGCCGAAAATATATCGGCAGGGGCAGGGGATATGTTTTATTATTTCCGATTTAAAAAGCTGATAAATATGTGTAGGTTTTATATAGTGTTTTCTGTTCGGAAATTTTTTACCGCTATCTTTTTAGCTGTGCCGTTTTTAATTTGTTTGTCGATATTTTTTTCTATTTCAGTTAATGGATTTTCGGTTGCTGTGTGTGCAGTTTTCGGTGTGTTTTCGATTATATTCTTTATGCTGTTTGTTTCCGCTTATATTAAGCTGAACGACACATACTTTCTGGTGAAATACAAATATATAAAAGGTGATTATCTCAATTTTAACAGTATGTTTGCCGATGCACAGAATTCTTTGCAAAACGAAGTAAAAAGGCTCAGACAGCTGAAGCTCAGCTTTATCGGATGGTTTATGCTTTGCGTTTTTGTTTTGCCTATTCCCTATGTGTGGAGCTATTACAGACAGTGTAAGGCTTGTTTTGCAGCCGATATAATTTGATAAATTAAGTTTTATGTAGCGGGGACGCGGGGGCTCAGGCAAAATCCACAAGTGGATTTTGTGAAGGCACCTGCGGTGCCTTCCGCCGAAGCTTCGGCGCCTGAGCCCCCGTAAGCACAACCTGACCTTATACGATTGCATTAACGATATAGCTGAAAACAGGCAAACAGTCAGCTGTGCCGCTGATTCCGTTTTCATTTAATATAACAACAATATACTGCGGATTTTTACTCGGATAATAGCCTGCAAACCAGGTGCGTAAAACTTCTTTTTCTCCGCTATAAATTCCGCTTTGCGCTGTACCTGTTTTGCCTGCACAATTTTCAAGGCAATAGGATTTACCAACATCCGAGAGCATATTTTTCAAAGTGAATACGGTTTTGTCTGACAATATCTTTCTTTGCTGTGCCGAGGGTTCTTTTGTCATAAGACCCATGTAATTTGTAAATCCTGATATGAGCTTGGGGGAGACTGAATTTCCTGTTGAAAGTGCATGATATGCAGATGCAATCTGTAGCGGTGAGGCAAGAAAATCTCCCTGACCAAAGGCAAAATTAGCGAGATTTCCTTTGGTGTTAAGGCTGTCTATTGTCGGCAGAGAACCCGAAGCACTTTTGATTTTACTTGAAAGGGTTATAGTTTCGCCAAAACCCATATCACTGCAAAGCTTCAAAAGATGTTGAGCATCAATTTTTCTTATAAGGTTGATAAAATAAGTGTTGCAGGACACCTCAAGAGCCTCGGTCATATTGATTTTGCCGTGGTTTTTGTTGTCATAGCACTTAAAAATTCTGTCACCGATTTTGATTTCGCCCTTGCATTCATATTCGAGCTCGGGTGAAATTCCGTTTTCGAGAGCGCAAGCGGCGACAACAGGTTTGAAAATCGACCCCACGCTATAGCTCATCAGCGCTTTGTTGACAAAAGGTGAGTTATCCGCTGTCAGGTAATCAGCAACATTTTTAGGGTCATATTCAGGTACATTTGCTATTGCGAGTATATCCCCGGAGTGAGCGCTCAATACAATGACGGCACCGCTGTTAATGTTGCTGTCAGTTAAAGCTTTTTCAGTTAGCTGCTGAATTCCTTTGTCAATAGTCAGCACCACACCTGCTTGCGATGTGAAATTTTCATCGTTTATATATTTGTCCATTCCTGCGAGTACCCTGCCGACGGCATCAACCTGAAATGAAACGGTAAGTTTGCCTGAGTTTTCGGAAAGATAATTGTCAAAGGAGCTTTCAATGCCCGTAACACCGACCTTGCCTGATGAGTCCGTATATCCGATAATATGCACGGCTAAAGGGTCAGTGCTGTATCTGTCTGCTACTTCAAAAGTGCGGATAAATTCCGTATTTATTTCTTCTTTGACCTCTATTACAAAAGGGGAGCCATTTTCAATTTTTTCGCGAAGATATTCATCGTCAGCCATGCCTTTGAGATATTCATACGAAGCTACACAAGGAGTTACCACCGCAAGAAGCTTCTTTTCGCTGTTGACTAAGGGAGTGAAATTTCGGTCGAAGATTTCACCGCGCTTTTCTCCTACTACAACTGTGCGGGTACTCTGTCGGGTTGCTGCCTGAGTATAATCTGTCTGTGCTATAAAATAAATCCTGCCTAAAAGTACCATAAAACATAAAATAAAGAATATATATAATGAAAGAAAGCGCTTTAACATAAATATCACCGATTATATCTTTTGTAAGTAAAAGTCTGTGATTAGAGGTAAATATTTGCAAAAAACTCAACTATTTTCTTAAAAAGCCTTGACACTTTTGAATTTATGTATAGAATAAGAATTAGCACTCGGAGATATAGAGTGCTAATCGATTGAAACAGTAAATAATTATCATTATGGAGGAATATATAATGACTATCAAACCTTTACTTGACAGAGTTGTTTTAAAGGCATCAGAAGTTGAAGAAACAACCCAGAGCGGCTTTATTCTTACATCTGCATCACAGGAAAAGCCTCAGTTTTCTGAAGTTGTAGCTGTTGGCCCCGGCGGTATTGTGGACGGTAAAGAAATCACAATGTATGTTAAAGTTGGTGATAAGGTTATCACCGGCAAATATTCGGGCACCGAAGTTAAACTCGACGGTGAAGAATACACAATCGTACGCCAGAACGAAATTCTCGCAATTGTAGAATAATATCAGGAGGTCTTTATACAATGGCAAAACAGATTATTTACGGCGAGCAGGCTCGCAAAGCTCTTCAGAGCGGTATTGACAAGCTCGCAGATACAGTTAAAATCACACTTGGCCCCAAGGGCAGAAACGTTGTAATCGACAAGAAGTACGGCGCACCCCTTATCACAAACGACGGTGTTACTATCGCTAAAGAAATCGAGCTCGAAGATGCATTCGAAAATATGGGTGCACAGCTCATCAAAGAAGTTGCAACAAAGACAAATGATGTTGCAGGTGACGGTACAACAACTGCTACACTTCTCGCTCAGGCTCTTGTTCGCGAGGGTATGAAAAACGTTGCAGCAGGCGCTAACCCTATGGTAGTTAAAAAGGGTATCAGCAAGGCTGTTAAAACTGCAATCGAAACAGTTAAGGCTAACTCAAACCCTGTTAACACATTTGAAGATATCGCAAGAATCGCTACTATCTCATCAGCAGACGAGTCAATCGGTACTCTTATCGCTGAAGCTATGGAAATCGTAACAACAGACGGTGTTATCACTGTTGAAGAGTCAAAGACAGCTGAAACCTGCAAAGAAGTTGTTGAAGGTATGCAGTTTGACAGAGGTTACATTTCACCCTATATGGCAACTGACGTTGACAAGATGGAAGCTGTTATCGATGACGCTTCAATCCTTATCACAGATAAGAAAATCAGCAACATTCAGGAAGTTCTTCCTCTTCTCGAGCAGGTGCTCAAAATGGGCAAAAAGCTCGTTATCATCGCAGAAGATGTCGAGGGTGAAGCTCTTGCAACTCTTCTTGTTAACAAACTCAGAGGCACATTCACTTGTGTTGCTGTTAAGGCTCCCGGCTTTGGCGACAGAAGAAAAGAAATGCTTCAGGATATCGCTATTCTTACAGGCGGTCAGGTTATCACAAGCGACCTTGGTCTCGAGCTCAGCACTGCAACTCTTGATATGCTCGGTACAGCTCGTCAGGTTGTTGTTACAAAAGAAAACACAACTATTGTTGACGGTGCAGGCGATAAGGCTGCTATCAAGGCTCGCGTAAATCAGATCAAATCTCAGATCGAAGTTTCAACGTCAGAATTTGATACAGAAAAGCTTCAGGAAAGACTTGCAAAGCTTGCAGGTGGTGTAGCAGTTATCAAGGTTGGTGCTGCAACTGAAACTGAAATGAAAGAAAAGAAGCTTAGAATTGACGATGCTCTTGCTGCTACAAAGGCTGCTGTTGAAGAAGGCTCAGTTGCAGGTGGCGGTGTTGCACTTCTCAATGCAATTCCCTCTGTTAATGCTCTTCTCGAAGCTACAGAAGATCAGGACGAAAAGACAGGTATCCGTATCGTGCTCAAGGCGCTCGAAGAGCCCGTACGTCAGATTGCTAAGAATGCAGGCCTTGAGGGTTCAGTTATCATCAACTCAATCGTTTCAAGCGGTAAGGTTGGCTACGGCTTCAACTTCGCCAAGGAAGAGTATGTAATGATGGCTGAAGCAGGTATCCTCGACCCCACAAAGGTAACACGTTCAGCTCTTGAAAATGCTTCAAGCGTTGCTGCTATGGTGCTCACAACAGAGTCACTTATCACTGATATTCCTGATCCTGCTGCTGATGCGGCTGCAGCTGCTGCAATGGCTCAGGGCGGCGGAATGTATTAATAAATTCGGAATTCTGAATGCGGAATTCGGAATTGCGTCAAACTCAGGCGGTGTAGGTTAATTCCTGCCCGCTTTTTTTGTTGCTCTTGCTGATGTTTTAATTTACGTTTAAGTTGGCGGTAGCCCCCGTTGAGCTGTTTTTTGTTGACAATCATAAGGTTGTGTGATAAAATATCGATAATAATTTTAAGCGAGGTTTAAAAACTATGAAAAAGCTTATCAGTTTATTATTAACACTTATCATGGTTATGTCCTTGGTAGTGCCCGCGGCTTATGCCGTTGACGAAAAACCGTATGAACCCGGCTATACACCTATTATTTACCTCAGAGGTAACGGTGAGGCTATTCACTATGATAATGGTGCAGGTGAAGAAGCTAAAATCGATATTCCTGATGTGCTTGGGGATGAATCGATTTATGATGTTGAGGGTATGAAAAAAGAAATTGTAAATATCCTTATTCCTTTTGTTATGCAAGGACTTCCTCTCGATGAGTGGGATGAATGCAGAAAAGCGATCTATAATGCAATTTCACCTTTCTTCATTCAGTCTGCAGCTGATTCAAATGGTAATGCTCAGATGGGCACAACAATTTCAAAGGCGGCCCAGAATGAAAATGCTAACCCTAAAGTGAAAACTTCAGGTCCATATTCTACCGGTGAATACACATTCCACTACGACTGGCGTCGTGATCCTTATGATAATGTTAAAGAGCTTCACAAGTATATTGAGCTTGTGCTTAAAAACACAAATAAAACACAGGTTTCTATAGTTTCAAGATGCCTTGGCGGTACTCTTCTTAATGCTTATCTTGAACAGTACGGTGAACTTGGTCACGTTAAAAATGTTGTGTACTGCGACACTCTGGGTAACGGAAGTACTGTACTTTCAAAGTTCCTTAGCGGTAAGGTGTCAATTGACGGCAAAAATACTCAGAGATATCTCGGTCAGCTTGAGCAGTGTGCTGAGCTTGGCGTAGGTATGGGATTCTCACTTCCGGGCTTTATTGATGAAGTAATTACTACAACGCTTGATTTATTTACTCAGACAAATGTAACTGATTTATTGGGTGATGGGCTTGAGTCTCTTTATAACGAGCTTTTACAGATGCTTCTTCCTGCACTTATGCACGCTGTAGGTTATGCTACAACACCTAACTATTGGGCTTGCGTCAGAGATGAAGATTTTGATGACGCAGTTAAATTTATGTTTGGTGAAGAAGACTCAGAGGCTTACACATATTATGCCGGTCTTATTGCTAAGATTAAAAATTACAATGAAAAAGTTTCATCAAAGCTTCCTGGACTTTTAACTACTTTTGTTAAAGAATACGGTATTCATATCGGTAATGTTTCAAAATACGGCTATATCAATGTTCCTGCAACAGAAGATAACGACCTTCTCAGTGATGCTCTTACATCACTTCCTCATGCTACTTTCGGTGCAACCTGTGCAAAAGTCGGTGAAAAGCTCAGCGATAGCGACATTGCCGGTGTAGACAATAAATATATTTCACCTGACAAGCAGGTTAACCTTTCTACTTCTGTTTTGGCGGATACTACCTGGGTGCTTAAAAATTGTCACCACGACTATGCTACAATTGTTTTCAAAATTGCAGATGAGTTCTGTAATGCTAACGGAATGACAGTTGAAACAAGCAGTTATCCCAGATTTATGATGTATGACGAGGTTAATGATGCCTGGTCAGAGATGACAGAAGATAACTGCGCCGACTATGAATTTATTTCTCGTGTTGAAACTGAACCTACAGTTATCACAAAGCTTGTTTCAGGTCTTCGTTTCTTAACAATGATCTTCAAGCTTATTGCAAGAGCTGTTTCGGGTGAAATCAGCTTTGATGCACTCGGTAAGCTTTTCGGTTAATTAAATATCAACCTTCAGGCATTGTTTTTCAGCAGTGCCTGATTTTTTAGTTGGCAGGGGGCTCCGCCGCCGAATAAATTCGGCGCGAGGACGCCTTTTGGCGTCCTCGGCAAACACCTTTGGTGTTTGCGCGGAGCCCCCGTCGCGTTGTTTTTTACGCAACTTAATCAAATACAGAATTTGCCTTTTCTATTGACAAAAGCTATCAGTTATTGGTAGAATAATAGGGTATATAATTCGAAAGGAGTTTTAATATGAATAAAGGTAAGTTTTATATTACAACGGCTATTGCATATACCTCAAGAAAGCCTCATATTGGTAACAGCTACGAGATTGTTCTCACCGATGCTATTGCAAGATATAAGAGACTTCAGGGTTATGATGTTTTCTTTCTTACGGGCACCGACGAGCACGGTCAGAAAATAGAGGAGTACGCTAAGAATGCAGGTGTAACACCCAAGGAGTATGTTGACAAGGTTGCCGCTGAAATTCAGGGCATATGCGACACACTCAACACAACTTATGATAAGTTTATCCGTACCACTGACGATTACCATGAAAAGGTAGTACAGAAGATTTTTAAGAAGCTCTATGAGCAGGACGATATCTATAAGAGTGAATACGAGGGACTTTACTGCACACCTTGTGAAAGCTTCTGGACAGAGGCTCAGCTCGTTGACGGCAAGTGCCCCGACTGCGGCAGAGAAGTTAAAAAAGCAAAGGAAGAAGCATACTTCCTTCGCCTTTCAAAATATCAGAAGCAGCTTGAAGAATATATTGAGAGCAACGACAACTTCATCTATCCCGAAAGTCGTAAAAAGGAAATGCTCAATAACTTCATCAAGCCCGGTCTTCAGGATCTTTGCGTATCAAGAACATCTTTCAAATGGGGTATCCCCGTTACATTTGACGATAAGCACGTAATCTATGTGTGGATTGACGCCCTTTCAAACTATATCACAGCTCTTGGATACGACCCCGACGGCAGCGGCGAGTTTTATAACAAATACTGGCCCGCAGATGTGCACATCATCGGCAAGGACATTGTTCGTTTCCACACAATTTATTGGCCCATTATGCTTATGGCTCTCGGTGAGCCCTTACCCAAGCAGGTTTACGGTCACCCCTGGCTTCTTTTCGGCGTTGACAAAATGTCAAAGTCAAAGGGCAACGTTATCTATGCAGACGAGCTTTCAAAACTTATCGGTGTTGATGCTGTCAGATACTATCTTCTTTCAGAAATGCC
>JAZRDY010000103.1:0-1857 GCA_045660525.1 Acutalibacteraceae bacterium
GTAAAATCAATCTTCTGTTCAGTCAGCGCCTGAACCACAGCGTCTGAAAGACCGCCTGAACGTGCGAATATTCTGCCGAAGTATGACGCGTTATCAAGTACATCTTCGCCGAGAGTTGTGATATCGATATCCTTACTGTCATAAAGAGCCTGAAGCTCTTCAAAAGTAAGAACTGCATCAACGTAGGGCTTGACTGTATCAAGCTGTGCTTCTGCTTTCTTTGCAGTACAAGGTCCGATGAACACAACCTTTGCACCCTCGCTTGTTTCCTTGATATACTTCGCAAGCATTGCCATTGGTGACAGATTGTGCGAAATATGAGGCACAAGTGCCGGGAATGCTGACTTGATATACTGCACAAAGGCAGGACAGCATGAACTTGTCAAAAATTCTTTTTCGCTGAGTTCTTTTGCTTCTTCCATAGCAACCATATCTGCACCGAGGGCTGCTTCAACAACCGTATAGAATCCAAGTTCTTTAAGTCCCGTGATTACCTGTCCGAGTTTTGCATAAGTAAACTGGCTGGATATTGACGGAGCAACAACTGCGTATACCTTATACTTTTCGTTATTCTGACTCTTCTTCAGAATATCGATAACATTGATTATATAAGACTTATCGTTGATAGCACCGAACGGACACTGATATACGCAAGCACCGCACTGGATACATTTGTTGTTATCAATTTTTGCGGCATTATCGTCATTGATTGAAATTGCCTTTACCTTGCAGGCAATCTGACAAGGACGCTTACGGTTAACAATTGCAGCAAAAGGACAAACCTTTGCACACTGACCGCATTCAACACACTTTGACTTGTCGATATGTGCAACGTGGTTATGGTCAAAGGAAATCGCACCGCGCTTACAAACATCCTCACATCTGTGAGCAAGACATCCGCGACATGAATCTGTTACCTCATAGCCTGCAGCGGGACATTCGTCACATGCGATATCGATAACCTCAATAACATTAGGATTTTCCTTATCGCCGCCCATTGCAAGCTTTACACGCTCGCCAAGGATTGCACGTTCTTTATAAACACAGCAACGCATAGTTGATGTTTTACCGGGCACAATCTTCTGCGGAATGTCAAGAAGATTCTGAAGAAGTGTGTCATTCCAGGCTTCACGGGCTACCTGACGCAAAACCTTATATTTAAGATACTGAACCTTGGTGTCAAATTTTTTCATTATATACACTCCTTAGAAATAACTGACTTTAATGCGTTTACCCATTTTCTTAAGAGCCTTTGAAAGCGCCTCAACAAGATTCATCTTGATGTTGAAATTGATGGGCAGATCGGGATTCTGATGAGCAGGGTTAATCGCGCGACCAACGTAGAAGTTGATATCCGTAGCCTCTTCAAACAGAAGACGGCAGATGAGAGATGCACCGTCTCGCTTGAAGCTCCAATGCTCATAAAAATTGTTTTCACCGAGGTAATCATTTGCGTACTCAACAACCTTGTTAACTGTAATAACGCCTTCCGTTACAAGGTCAACTCCCTCGAGCTCCGCTGTTGGAGGAACATCGTTCTGCTCAAATATAAGTGATGGTTTGAGGGGTTTTCTCAAGAATTTTGCGGCAATCGAGGAGGTTGTTCCTCCGCAAATAATGTGCTTTCCTTCCTTTGAGAAGAAGAGCGACATCATTCTGTCGGCATCGTCACGGTTTGACGGAGGTCCGAAGAGCATATTCATCGGAACTCTTTTCCTGATTCGCACAACACAAGCTGTTGCATCGTCACCCGGCTTATGACCGTAGAGCTTATCACACTCGTCAACAAGCATTGTTGAAAGTGTTTTTGCCGTATATCCTGCAGGAACAAGAGTTTCTATGAAATCGATGATATCC
>JAZRDY010000104.1:0-16709 GCA_045660525.1 Acutalibacteraceae bacterium
TATTTTGTCACAAGGTCAATAATCTGTTCTTTCTTGCATCTGTTTGTTTTTGCGGTGATTTCTGCAAGATTAATTTCAACACCCTGCTTGGGTGTGATGCCCTTGAGAGTGATGATTGTTTTGCCACCCTTATATGCTACGTCAAACTTGATTTCCTTGCCCTTTGACATTACGCTGATGCTTTCGGCTGAAACAACATCTTCAAACACGAGTGTATAATTTCTTCTTGAGGGAAGAGTTGAGCAATTGCCCTCGGCGGGTTTGATCTCAAAAGCTAAATCGCGTACTGCCTCGCGTACTCTGAACTTTGTGATAGCGAAGTTGCCGTTTTTGAATTCGTTGCTCTCACCGTCGTCTTCATAAAGGTCAAATGTGTTGGTACCTCTGTAGATGCGGATGGTCATATCCTTGGGGTTGGAGCTGTTGTTGTTTTTGTCATCAGTTGCAAGAGGAATGATTGCACCCTCTTTTGCAAATACGGGTATGCTTTCAAGTCCGCGATACATCTTGACCTTCTTGTCGCCTTCATAGATTGCACCTGTGTAGATGTCTGTCCATCTGCCCGAGGGAAGCCATACCTCAACCTCTGCAAGGTTGGTGTTGGGGTTTCTCTTTTTCGTGATGGGAGCTACCATAAGCTCTGAGCCGAAGAGATACTGATTGGGTACCTCGTAAGCTTCATCGCTGTCGGGGTATGGGTAGTACATTGGTTCAACGAGAGCAAGGGAGTGCTTGTGTGTGCGGTAGTTCATTGAGTAAAGATAAGGAATCATCGCATGGCGCTGACGCAGTACATCAACAGCGATAGTCTCAGCTTCAAAGCTGTGCTTCCAGGGCTCCTTGCCCATAAACTCGTTGCTTGTTGAATGCAGTCTCATAATAGGTGAGTAGAGACCGTACTGAATCCATCTTGTGTAAAGCTCATCGTCCTTTGAGCCCATCATGTGACCGCCGATGTCGTGGCTCCACCAGGTGTAGCCGACATTTGTTGCGGTGGCTGTAAAATAGGGCTGGAAGTTAAGTGCTTCCCAACAGATTTTTGTGTCGCCTGAGAAGCCGAGGGGATATCTGTGTGAGCCGATTTCAGCAAAGCGTGAAAGAATAAGAGGTCTGTTGCTGCCCTTGTCGTTTGCAAGGGTGTGATAGTGGTTGAGTGCCCAGAGGGGATCGAGATTTTTAATCTTGGTGTTTTTACCCTGCTGCCAGTCAATCCACCAGAAGTCAACGCCTTCATCCTCATAAGGTTTGTGGAGAATATTGAAGTATGCATCAATATAGTCGGGGTCTGTAATGTCGAAAGGAATCTTCTGTCTTGTAGCAGGATCAACGCCCATGCGCTTTGCGAAGTCCTCGTACATATCCTCAAAGAAGCGTACGCCCTGAGCAGGATGAAGATTAACGGTAACCTTGTAGTTTTTATCGTGAAGCCACTTTAAGAAGCCCTTGTAGTCGGGGAAAAGCTCAGTGTTCCAGCTGTAGCCTGTCCAACCGTCGCCCTGAAGAATGAAGTCAGGGGAGTGAGGCTTGAGAGTGGGCTTGCCACCGCTTTTGCCGAAGCGCTGCTTAACATCAACCCAGTGCCAGTCCATATCTATTGTGGCAACTGTGATAGGAATGTCTTTCTCTACGAATTTTTCCATAAGGTCCATATATTCCTGCTGAGTGTATGCCTTATAACGGCTCCACCAGTTACCAAGAGAATAACGGGGCACAAGGGGCACCTGACCTGCAAGGCTGAAGAAATCCTTAAGACATCCTCTGTAATCGTGACCGTATGCGAAGTAATATTCGTCTTTGATTGTCTTTGCTCTTTCGCCGATAGTACCGTCAGCCTTGAGGATAAGGCTCTTTGTGTCATCAAAAACAGCAACGCCGTTTCTTGACATAATACCGTCACCAAGGTCGATGGGACCTGTTGTCATATCGAGGGTGCGGTAAGTACCCTTAAGGTTGCCTGTTTTATATTCGGTGAGGTTTTTGCCGCCGCGTACGGAGATGCCGAGCATTTTTTCGTTTTTGGTGTCGTATTTGAATATAGTCTTAGTTGTGATGATAATAAGCACATCACCATCGGAAACAACCTTATATTCAGGCTTTGCAAAGTTACGGCAGATAATACTCTGAGTGGGTTCATCCGTGTAATTTCCGTTTTTATCAATTTCAACTCTGAGGAGTCTGTCTGTGATAAGTGAAAGTCTGACACGGTTTTTGATGATTGTAAATTCAGCAGGTGTTTTGCTGTCTGAATTCCATGAGAAAGTGTCTTTAAAGTATTTACAGATTGGCTTCATATTTTATCTTACCTTTCATATAGATATATACATAATATATCATTTCAGAAGTTAATTCAACCTATAGATATAACTTTCGTCAAATGGCACAAATTGAGGGCTTAAATTTCTACAATTGGTAATGTGTAATATTTGTGAAATCTCATAGAAAATAATGTCTTATTATGTTAGAATAAAGTGTAAAAATGCATATTACAGTTTACGGAGGTTTAAAAGTATGCAAGAGAAAAAATATGTACCTAAAAAAGAAGTCACTACCTATGCCGTAGCTGCTTTGGGTCAGGGTTTAGTTTACAGCTGTATGTCAAGCTATGTAACAGACTACTATATGAATGTTCTGACCCTCAATGCTATGTTCGTAATTCTTCTTATGCTCCTTGCAAGAGTGTGGGACGCAATCAACGACCCGATGATGGGTATGATTATGGACAGACACACAACCAAAAAGGGCAGAATGAAGCCATATGCTTTATGGACAGCTGTACCTATTGCAGTGCTCACTATTCTTATGTTTGTCAACCCCGGCTTTGATACCGACAATAAGTCAATCTGGCTTTATGTTTTCGTTGCCGTTGTTTATGTACTCTGGGGTATGATTTATACTGTCAGTGACGTGCCTTTCTGGAGTCTTCCCAATGTTATGACTCCCAACCCCAAAGAGAGAGGTAACATCATTTCATATGCAAAAACTGTCGGCGGTATCGGCTCAGCAGTTACAGTTGCACTTCCTATTATTGTAGGTTTCATCGTTGCGGATATGGATGTTGAAAAGGCTAATATCGTTAAGTATGCAATTATGGCTATCTCAATGTCGCTTATCGGTATGCCCTTGTTCGTAAGATCATCTTTCGGTGTTAAAGAAAGAATTGAAATGCCTAACGCAACCAAGAAGGCACCCGGTGAGCCCTCTTCGCTCAAGAGAATTTTCACCTGCAAGCCCCTTATGCTTGTTGTAATTTCAGGTGTACTCTCATTCGGCAGATATATGCTTCAGGCTGCTGCACCTCACGTTGCACGTTATTCAGGCTTCTATATCGGCAAAGCACCCGCAACAGTTGCAGAATATAACTCAAACATCTCAACAGTTGCCCTTGTTATTCAGGTTTGTGCTGCTGTAGGTATGTTCGGCGCAATGCTCTTCTTACCTAAACTTTATAAGAAATTTGAATACAAGCAGATTATGATTGTTTCCTGCATACTTGGCTTTATTGCAAGCTGTTTCACACTTGTTATCGGCTGGACAACAAAGAATCTTCTTATCTGCATTCCCTTTATGCTTATTTCAAGCATTCCTCTCGGTGTTATCAACAACGTTTCATTTGCAATGGTTTGCGACTGCCTTGACTTTATGGAATGGAAAACAGGTTTCAGAAACACAGGTCTCGGCTCAGCTTGTCAGAGCTTCGTTAATAAAATCGGTAATGCTTTCGCTACAGTAATGATTATCGTTATGTATATGATTGTTAACATCGACGTAAGCAACCTTAATGTTGGCTCAGGCCAGGAAGTTGTTGATGCTATCAACTCACTTTCATCAACACAGAACTTCGCAATGTTCTCACTTGTTACCATCGTGCCCGGTATCAGCCTTCTTCTTTGTGCTGTTCCCTTGTTCTTCTATGACCTTACAGGCGCTAAGAAGCAGAAGGTATTTGACGAGCTTGCAGCTCTGAGAAAAGAGAGAGGCATCGAAATCGAAGAATAATCTCCCCACAAACTTCAGGAATCAGACATAAGAATCGGAGAGTTAAATCAAAAATATTTTATATTACATATATTAGTGGAGGAGAAAATTATGGCAATGTTATTATCGTGTATCGCTGGTACGGTTTTACTTTTGGTTTATATCATTATGTGCCGCAAGCAAAGAAATGTAAAAGGTCTTTTTGTAAAGAGCTTTGTCAGCGTATGTTATCTTCTGACCTGCGCTTTTGCAACTATCTCAAACCCCGAATATTACTACTTCGGTATACTCGTTTTAATCGGCGGTATTCTTGGTCTTATGGGTGATATTTATCTTGACCAGAAGTGGATGTATGAAGGTGACAAAGACGAGTATCTGAAGATTGGTTTCATCTGTTTCGGTCTCGGACATATCTTTTACATATGGGCACTTTACAAAATGGTTGACCTTGAGCCTTTCCATAGAGTAATGCCCCTTGTAATCGGTCTTGGAATTGTAATTTTTACCCTTGTTACAGAAAAACCGACCAAACAGCATTACGGCAAGTTCAAGCCTTATGTCTGCGGTTACGGTCTTATGCTCGGTTACACAACTGCTTTATCAATCAGAATTTTCAGACTTACAGGCTATAAGTTTGCTCTTTTCTTTGGTTTAGGCGGTGCGTTATTTGCAATTTCAGATATTATTCTTTCTCATATGTATTTCGGAAAAAAAGCAAATAGCTCGGGCTTCTTTACAGCTAATATCATTTCATATTATGCAGCTCAGTTCCTGATTGCTCTTTCACCTGCCTTTATCGGCATAGAATAATCAAAAATATCCGCTCTTATCTGAGGGCGGATATGTTTTTACAAACAAAAAAAGAACAAATGTTCTTGACAAATCAGTTTTAATGGTATAATATAATAAAAGATATAATAGGAGAGGGAATGATATTATGTTCGTTAAAATAGCGAGTGTAGGTATGTTTGGTATGAACAGCTACGAGGTCGGTGTTGAGGCGTCTATTGATAACGCATTGCCGAGGTTTGATATTGTCGGTCTGCCTGATACGGCTGTCAGCGAGTCGCGTGACAGAGTACGCTCTGCTATGCGTAATAACGGATTTTTCTTTCCTGTTGGCAGAATTACCGTCAACCTCACTCCTGCAGATATAAAAAAAGAGGGGCCTGTATATGATTTGCCTATTTGTGTTGCACTTTTAAAGGCTACCAATCAGCTTAACTGTGATACGGATAAAAGCATTTTCATTGGCGAATTGTCTCTCAGCGGTGAAGTCAGACGTGTCACAGGTGCTCTGCCAATGGTTATCAAGGCTAAAGAAGAGGGGTACACTGCCGTGTATCTTCCCGAAAGCAATGCACCCGAAAGTTCTGTTGTCAAGGGGATAGATATCTATCCCGTAAAAAATATAGTTGAGCTTCACTCTCACCTTATAGGCAGACAGAAAATTGAAAAAATCTTGCCTGATAAATATAAAAATTCAGAAAATAATGTTGAGGAGCTTCTTGATTTTGCCGACGTAAAAGGGCAGTATCAGGTTAAACGCGCCCTTGAAATTGCAGCGGCCGGCGGTCATAATGCTCTTATGATAGGCCCACCCGGCTCGGGTAAAAGTATGCTTGCCAAGCGCTTACCGTCAATTCTGCCTGATATGACTTTTCAGGAAAGCCTTGACGTAACAAAAATTTATTCCATTGCAGGCGCTTTGCCGGAAAAGGTTTCACTTATAACAAAACGTCCTTTCCGTTCACCTCATCACACAATTTCTGCAGCAGCTCTTTCGGGTGGCGGTAGAGTACCGAAACCAGGCGAATTAAGCTTATCTCATCACGGCGTACTTTTTCTTGATGAATTACCCGAGTTCCCGAGAATATCTATGGAAGCAATGCGACAGCCTATCGAAGACGGAGTTATCACATTGTCGAGAGTGTCTGGTTCACTTACATATCCCTGCGAAACTATGCTCGTTTGCGCAATGAATCCTTGTCCTTGCGGATATTACGGTCATCCCGCAAGAGAGTGCACCTGTTCGTCGGGTCAGCCTCAGAAATATCTTGCTAAGGTTAGCGGCCCTTTGCTCGATAGACTTGACATTCACATCGAAGTACCTCAGGTTGATTTTCAAAAGCTGTCTGACGATGAAAAAGGCGAGTCTTCGGCTGAGATTAAAAAGCGCGTCAATGCTGCAAGACTCATTCAGACTCAGCGATTCAAAGGCACGAGTGTTACCTGTAATGCTAAAATGACCCCCTCTATGACAAGAGAGTTTTGCAGACTCGATGATGTCAGCAAGAAGTTGCTTGAAACCTGCTTTGAAACAATGGGACTTTCAGCGAGAGCTTATGATAAAATTCTGCGCATTGCAAGAACCATTGCAGATCTTGACGCAAGCGAAAATATCGGGCTTTCGCATGTCACCGAAGCTGTGCAATATCGTTCTCTTGACAGAAAATTCTGGAAATAAATTCAAGCACCCCTTTGTGGGGTGCTTTTTCGTTGGCGTAGGAGGGCAGCTCGGCGGCTCCGCTGCCGAACGCAGTTCGGCGCGCGAACGGCCCGTCGGGGCGTTCGCGGAAAGCACCTTAAGGTGCTTTCGCGGAGCCGCCTTCCACGTTTATTTCAACGCCCTCATAAAAGTGCAAAAGGATCTGCTTATAATTACTGCCTTGCCTAGCCATATAGTCAGCGCTGTATTGACTCATACCGAGCCCGTGACCGTAGCCTTTAACCTTGAAAATATAGCTCGACTCCTTATATTCCGCAGTAAAATACGGACTGCGAAGACCAAGCACAGATGCAAATTCTCTTGCGGACAGAGTCTTATCGCCGATGGGGATAGATTTAACATAGTTGCTGTCAGACAGAGTGAAAATATCAATAAGTTCGCTGTCTTTTATTTTGGCTGTAACTTCAAATTTCTCTCTGATTTCATCGCAGGATATTGTGAGCTCCGAGTCATAGTCAGGCGAGAGTGTATCTCCGGGAGCGTTTTTTGATTTGATATAAGGAAGAGAAGTTTCCCAAACTTCGTTGCTGTTTTGTGTTTTGCCGGGTGATATCGCGTGAAAAAGTGCCAATATTACTTCTGAATTGTATGTGAGATATTCACCGTAAACCGCGGAAACTGCATCTTCAATTTTCTTTTTGTAGCTTTCATATTTATTGCCCCATTTTTCTTTCATCTCAGCATCGCTGAGACAACCCTGATGCTTCGACGGATCAGATGTAATATCATATTCGGGATTATCTGCATTTTCTTTCAGCCACAGCATGTAGCTGTAGCAAGCAACAGCCTGAGCTTTCAGAGCTTCGGTATGAAATGAAGCGGGCATTTCGGCAGCAACGGCGCCAAGGAGATAGTCAGAAACAGTCATATCAACTACTTTGTCGGCGGACACCATAAGCACCGAAAGAGTATCAGTGTTTGCAGATGCTTGTGTTGTTTCGATCGGATTTGTTGTTTCGGTTTGATTTTTTGATATCGTTACACAGCAAAGAGGAAAAAGTAACATTACAATGCAGATTACAGATGTTAGTATCAGATACAGCTTCATATTTTCACCTTTTATACGTGTTTAATATTGACTTTATTATTACTATGTTATAAAATATAGTTTAATGATTATTTATAATGTATAACTATATCCATTTTTACGGGAGGTAAAAATAATGTACGATAAAATCAATCCTATTTCTCCTGAATTGCTTGAGAAAATGAGTGAAAAAATCGAAAAGAAAAGCCATATCAACCACGAAGATTTCTGGAAGTACGGCGTTAAGAGAGGTCTGAGAAACCCTGACGGTACAGGTGTTATGGCAGGCCTTACAAATATATGCAGTGTTGAAGGTTACTATATGGAAGACGGTGAAAGAGTACCCAAACACGGTGTGCTTAAATATCGCGGTCTGAATATCAACGATATAATTGATGCCTGCGAAAAAGAAACCCGTTTCGGCTTTGAAGAAGTTGCGTATCTTCTTCTCTTCGGTTCACTTCCCACAACAGAGCAGGTTGAACTCTTCAAAGATACTATCGGTACCTGCCGTTTTCTTCCCGAAACCTTTATTGAAGACGTACTGATGAAAAATGCATCAATTGACATAATGAATAAGCTTGGCAGATGCATACTTACAGCTTATTCTTTTGACGAAAATCCCGATGATCTTTCAATCGAAAACGTGCTTCGTCAGTCTGTGCAGATAATGTCTCAGATGCCCGTTATGATGTGCTATGCATATCAGGTTAAGCGTAAGAAGTTCTACAATAAGAGTATGTACTTCCACCCCGAAAAGAAAGAGCTTTCAACAGCGGAAACAATACTTCGATCACTGCGCGCTGACAGAAAGTATACTGACGAAGAAGCTAAGCTTCTTGACATCTGCCTTATGCTTCACGCAGAGCACGGCGGCGGTAACAACTCAACCTTTACAGACAGAGTGCTCACCTCAAGTGGTACCGACACATATTCAGCATTTGCAGGTGCAATCGGTTCACTTAAGGGCTCACGTCACGGCGGTGCTAACATCAAGGTCAGCCATATGCTTGACGAAATCAGAGAAAATGTTGCAGATCCCACAAACGAAGAAGAAATTGCAGCCTACCTTGAAAAGATTATCAGAAAGCAGGCAGGCGACGGCAGCGGCCTTATTTACGGTATGGGTCATGCTGTATACACTCTCTCAGACCCGAGAGCAGTTATCTTAAAGAGGAAAGCTAAGGAATTTGCATATAAATACGGCTTTGAAAAAGACTTTGAGCTCATTAATAACGTAGAAAAGCTCACTCCTGAAATATTTAGAAAAGTAAAGGGCAAGACTAAGATTATGTGTGCAAACGTTGACCTTTACTCAGGTCTTATCTATAGAATGCTCAGAATCCCCGAAGACCTCTATACTCCGATTTTTGCTACTGCAAGAATAGTCGGTTGGTCAGCACACAGACTTGAAGAGCTTATTTCAGGTGGCAGAATTATCAGACCTGCATATAAGAATATCGCTCTTCCAAAGAAGTATGTTCCTATTTCAGAAAGAATAGAAAACTTCAAGACAAACAGCGAATACATACCCTCAGACCAGAGAATTTACGGCAAGGAGGACGAATAATTATGGCTGATAACAAGTCAAAGATTGCTCTTAAAGGCTCAAAAGAAAACTTAAGTGTTGCAATTCTTACCAAGGTGTTTCTGATTGCTTTTGCTATCGGTACAGTTCTTCGCTGTATCCAGATGGCAAAGTTCATTGATCCTGAAACAGGCTTTTTTACAGGTGGCGGCGTACTTAATATTCTGTTTTATGCAGTGCTCGCTGCGGCAATTGCAGTTTTTTGTGCGGTAAGCTTTTTAAGTGCCGACTGCAACAAAACAGAAATCGGCGGTTCTTGTGGCAGCAAAATTGCAAAGGCTACCCGTTTTATGGCATTCGGATTTATAATCGACAGTATCGGTAGCTTTATTTTCGGAGTTTATAACTTCGGCTCAGCTTCAACTGCCTATACCGACATTATGAAAAGCGGTACATTGCCAATGATGCTTCAGAGCTTTTTTGCTCTTTTCTCAGCTATATACTTCTTTGTTCTTGCTTCAGATTTTTCAAAGGGTACAGCGAAAGCATACAGCAGAAAAATTATGGCAACAGCTCCCGTTTGCTGGGCAGGTGCAAGACTTATTCACAGATTCTTAAGACAGATAAGCTTCATTGAGGTTTCGGACCTTTTCTTAGAGCTTGTGATGATTGCGTTTATGGTTATGTTTTTTATGGCACTGGCTCAGGTAGCTTCAGGTGTTTATAAAGATACTGTTAAGTGGAGACTTTCAGGCTTTGGTCTTTCAGCAGGTATTATAGCTGCTGTGCTCAGTGTTTCAAGAATCGTTATGGGTCTTGTTGAAATGATGATGCAGGCAGATTTTACTGTCAGCGGACACAGCGGCTCATTTGCAGATTTATTGTTTGCTGTATTTGCAATCTCAATGGTTGTTAAAATCAAAGAAGATGCAAAAATCCCTGCCGTTTCAGCAGAGAGCGAAGAAAAGGCTGAATAATATCATTTTATTGGAGATTATTGATGTTTTTAGAAAATCTCATTACTGCCGCCACTAATGTAGGTGTGCTGTATATCATTGTTGCAGTGGGTTATATCTGCGATAAGTTCGGCGTTTATACGGAAGAAACAGCAAGAAAAACTGTGAACTTTCTGCTTTATTTCGTAGCTTCCTGCACTCTGATAAACTCTTTTATCAAGATTGAAGCTACACCTGATACTGTGGGCAAGTTTTTCACGGCTTTTGCTGTGTCGATTGCAACTCACGCAATTGCAATTCTGATTAACATTCTCACTTTCAGAAATAAACAGAATGAAAGAAATGCGGTTTACAAATTCGCGAGCATTTACGGCAATGTAGCCTTTATGGCTCTGCCTTTGGCTCAGGCTGTACTCGGTGATGAGGGTGTTTTGTACTGTGCAGGCGGTGCGGTTGTGTTTAACCTTTTCACTTTCACCCACGGTGTAAAGCTTATGGGTAAAGAGGGCACTAAGCTCAGCGCAAAAAAGCTGCTTATCAACCCCGGTGTAATTGCGGTGGTGATAGGTCTGCCGATTTTTCTTTCGGGCATAGAGCTTCCCTATATTATTACAAGACCCGTTGAGATGCTCGCTGACCTGAATACTCCCGTAGCGATGCTGGTATTCGGCACATATCTTTCGAGAACCGACCTTAAATCAATGCTTTTTGATAAAAAGGTTTATGCAGTGGCATTGATGAAGCTTATAGTTTTACCGATGATATGCATGGGCATATATTATCTCTTCGGCCTCAGCGGTAC
This sequence comes from Acutalibacteraceae bacterium, assembly GCA_045660525.1. Classification (GTDB taxonomy): domain Bacteria; phylum Bacillota; class Clostridia; order Oscillospirales; family Acutalibacteraceae; genus UBA6857. Next base: position 10,798 of record JAZRDY010000104.1, read on the forward strand.
TCTTTTAACAGCTGTTATAATCACAGCAAGTGTACCCTCGGCAAACAACACCTTTATGTTTGCTTCGGTTTATGGCAGAGATACAGCAACGGCATCAAAGACAGTTGCGCTTGTGAGCTTCTTATCTATACTCACAATGCCTGTGATAATTGCCATAACACAGCTGACGTGGTAAATGCAGCGTGTTTTTGATTCTTTTTCCACGCAGGAAAAAGAATGCCTGCCCGGCGAGGGCGATATGTTTGCCTTTAGCAAACAAGTTTGGAGGGAAAATCCAATGGATAGTGTATTAGTTAAATTTGCAGGCATAGCTCAGGAATTTGAAGTTTCATCAGTTCTTGACTTAGGTTTTGCACAGGTTCGTTGGTACGGTGCGATAATAGCTTTCGGCTTTTTATTGGCTGTGCTTTTCGGTGGCAGAATTGCTTATGTCTGGGAAATCAACTTAGATAAAATGATAGATGTGCTTCTTTTCGGCACAGTGGGAGCCGTTATAGGTGCGAGAGCCTATTACGTGGCTTTCAAGTGGGACTACTACAGTCAGCACCTCGGCGAGATTCCAAAAATCTGGGAGGGCGGTCTTGCTATTTACGGCGGTATAATAGGCGGTCTGCTGCTTGCTTTGATTGTCTGCAAGGTTGAAAAAATCAATATTCCTAATCTTCTGGATATGGTAGGTATGAGCCTTCTTATCGGCCAGGGTATCGGCAGATGGGGTAACTACGCAAATCAGGAAGCATTCGGCGGCTTCACATACAGCAATTTTGGTATGATGAGCGATAAAGTCGTGTCATATATTCAAAGAAATCCCGCGGAATTTGGCGTTGAGGGTATCTCAGATATCCCCGCGTACATTGCCGAAAACGATTTATATGTACACCCGACTTTCTTCTATGAAAGCGTATGGTGTCTTTTAGGCTTTGTTGTGCTTTATATCACACTTAAAAAGTTCCGCAAGTTCAGCGGTCAGCTTTTCCTTTCCTACGGTGTGTGGTACGGCCTTGAAAGAATGATTGTCGAGGGTATGCGCACCGACAGCCTTTATATAGGTGATACAGGTATCAGAGTTTCTCAGGCGTTATCATTTGCTATTGTTTTTGTCTGCGGTATCTTGCTTGTTGTTAACTTAATCAGATATATTAAAAATCCCAAGCCTATTGAGGGTGTGGATTTCTATCCGCCTATGAATGAAAAGGAATGGGCGGCTCACGAGAGAAAGCTTGCAAGAAGAAAGAGAGCCAAGGATTGGCGCAGTGCAAAGAAAGCACTTATCAAACAGAAACTTCATATAGGTAAGGTGAACTAATATGTATCAGATAATCGACGGCAAAGCAGTTTCAGCTTATGTTAAACAGCAGGTTAAAGACGAAGTTGCAAAGCTCTCAGAAAACGGCAGTGTACCTGCCCTTGCTGTAATCATTGTTGGTAATGACCCCGCTTCAAAGGTTTATGTTGGCAATAAGAAAAAAGCTTGCGAAATGACAGGTATGAAGTCAATTGAATATGCTCTCGACGAAAACACAAGCGAAGAGGAGCTTTTAGCTCTTATTGATAAACTTAATAATGACAAGGAAGTCAACGGCATTCTCTGTCAGCTCCCGCTTCCGAAGCATATTAACGAAGATAAAATTATTGATGCCATTGCTCCAGAAAAGGACGTTGACGGATTCAGCGCTGTGAATGTGGGCAAAATTTGGCTTGGTAAATATGAGATTTCACCCTGCACACCCATGGGCGTTATTGAGCTTCTCGACTATTACGATATCCCTCTCGAGGGCAAAAACTGCGTTATCGTCGGCAGAAGTAATATTGTCGGCAAGCCTATGGCGGCACTTCTTTTAGAGAGAAATGCTACTGTTACAGTTTGTCACAGCAGAACAAAGGATTTGGCTTCCTTTACAAAAAATGCTGATGTTATCGTGGCTGCAGTGGGCAGAGCGAATTTCATTACAGCGGATATGGTAAAAGAGGGTGCTGTGGTAGTTGATGTTGGTATCAACAGACTCGAAAACGGTAAGCTTTGTGGCGACGTTGATTTTGAAAATGTCAAAGAAAAGGCAAGTTTCATCACACCTGTGCCCGGTGGTTGCGGACCTATGACTATTGCAGTGCTGATGAAAAACACATTAGTAGCATATAAAAATCAGAATAAATAATTCAGCGCGTTTTGGTTACTTTTTGGCGCTAGCAAAAGTAACGCCTGCCCGGCGAGGGCAATAAACAGTCAGGAAGTGAGCCTGAATATGACAACAAAAATATATATAGCTTCACTTTCACATTACAGTGACGAAAAAACAAACGAAAGCTACGAACTTATAAAAGACAAATTTATCACCGACTCTAAAATTTCTCACAGAAAAGAAAGTCAGATCGGCAGACTGCTTCTTGATAAAGCAATGAGAAATCTCGGTGCAGGGGAGTATACCGTAAAATATAACGGCAACGAAAAACCTGTACTGGGCAGCGAAAAAGACTTATATTTCAACATAAGCCACAGCGGTGATTATGTTACACTTGCAATATCCGACAGCGAAGTCGGCTGTGATATTCAGCAGGTAAGAGCATATAATCCGAGAGTTGCAGGCAGAAATTACTGCCAAAGAGAAACTGAACTTATCGAAAACAGCGATAACAAAGACGAGGTTTTCATCAGACTCTGGGCCCTGAAAGAGAGCATTCTCAAATTCACGGGCAAGGGCCTTTCGGGCGGACTCTCAAGCTATGATTTTTCGCCTTATATCAAAAAAGAAAGCTTTCAGGCTTTCGGATGCAACTTTTATGTAAAGAAAATCGAAAACACGTATTTTGCTCTGTGCCATAAAAATGCAGAGTTTAAAATAGAAACAACGGATTTATAAACCGAAAGGAGAACATTATGCAAACTATCAAATACCTTAAAAGCAAGCTCGGCTACGGTATCGGTGCAATCGGTCTTGATCTCAGCTACGGTATGTTCTATTCATTCCTTGCTAAATATCTCACCGACGTACTTGGCCTTAGCGCGTCATTCCTGCTTATTCTCACTCCCATTGCACGTCTGTGGGACGGTATCAACGACCCGATGATGGGTACAATCGTTGACAATACCCACACAAAAATGGGTAAATACAGACCCTGGATTTTAAGAGGTTCAATCCTTAATGCTATTGTACTTGTGTTCTTATTCTCCAATCCCTTTAAGCTCAGCGGCGGCGCACTTATGGCTTATGTTGCCGTTATGTATATCGGTTGGGGTATGACAAACACACTTGCAGATATTCCCTATTGGTCAATGGTGCCCTCATTCACAAGCGACCCTCAGGAAAGAAATCTTGTTTCAACTCTTGCAAGAACTTTCTCAGGTCTCGGTCAGGGTATTGTATCAATCATCGCACCTATCGTTATGACAGCAGTGAGTGTTACCACAGCTATGGGCGAAGATGGTCAGATGACAAAGGTACACGACTCACGAAGCTATTTTATCTGCGCTATTGTTTGCGCTTGTGCACTTATTTTCTTCTCAAGTGTCAGTGTTGCCACAACAAAAGAGACTCAGCAGACTCAGGCAGGCGAGAAGTTCTCATTCAAGCGCACATTTGAGATTATCAAGTCAAACGACCAGCTTCTTGTGTTTATGCTTTTCGCTATGATTTCAAACGCAGGTTGGTACCTGACATCAGGCGTTGCAACATATTATTTCGACGTTGTTGTGGGTGACCCCAACAAGCAGTCAATGTTCTCCACAAGCCAGGCAGTAGGTTCAGTTGTAGGTATGCTTCTTCTTCCCTTCCTTACAAAGATTATGTCAAAGAGAAAGGCATATCAGACTTCACTTGTTCTTTGCACAGTGGGCTATACAGGTATGGCAATCGGCGCATTTACAGAAATGGCTATCGTAATGAATATCTGCTATTGCATCGGCGCAATCGGTATGTCATCAATGTTTATCGCTCAGACTATCTTCCTTGCAGACGTTGTTGACTATGGCGAAGTAAAGATGGGCTTCAGAGCTGAAAGTATCACATTCTCAATGAAGGGCTTCCTTCAGAAGATGGCTTATACACTTCAGACTATTATTCTTTTCGTATCTCTCGGCGTATCAAAATACGACGGCTCGCTTCACAATGCTAACCCCGAGAGTGCAAAGCTTGCAATCACTATTATGCTCACAGTTATTCCTCCCGTACTGTTCTTCATTTCACTTATTATCTTCACCAAGAAGTTCAAGCTCCACGGCGAGTTTATGGATAACATCACAAAGATTGTTACTGAAAACAGAGCAAAGAGAGAATCTGCAGCTCAGGAATAAGTAAAGTTTTTTGGTTGCTTTTTTACAAAAAAGTAACGCCACGCGGCAACGACATTAGAAAACGAAATCAGCAGCAGATTACTGTCAGAAAGTGTCTGCTGCTTTTTATTTAGCTGTTGGTTATTGATTAAGTATTATGGGACACCGTCCCAACCCCCTGTAAACTTTTGTAAAATTTTGACAAAAGTTAACTTGTTTTTTCTATGTTTCAGCATTGGGATTTTTCACCCAAATTTCACAATTTTATAATATGATATATACACAGCTGTTGTAACATAGCATTGAGAGTAAAATCTCAGGAGGTAAAAAAATATGCATAAAATATTAGTTGTTGATGATGACAGAAGAATAAACGAACTCCTTGATGACATTTTCACTATGGAAGGTTTCGAGGTTTACAGAGCTTTTAACGGTGAAGAAGCAATTGAAATTCTTGATAATGTTGAGGATATTCAGGTGGTTTTACTTGATATTATGATGCCGAAGATTGACGGTTGGGAAATGCTTGCATATATAAGAATGCACTATGATGTGAAGGTAATTATGCTAACTGCTCTCAGCGAAGAGGAAGATGAGGTCAGAGGTATCAGAAGCGGTGCCGATGATTTTATAGTCAAACCCTTTAAAAGAGCAGTGTTGCTCGAAAGAGTTAAACGTCTTGTCAGCGATCTCAAAGACCGCAGCAGTGTTACTTTTGTTTGTGAAGATTTATCTCTCAGCCAGAGCGAATGCAGAGCTTATATAAAAGACGAACCGATTAAAATGACAACAAAGGAATATCAGCTGTTGTTACTTCTTATGAAAAATGCAAAGCTTGCTCTTTCAAGAGAAGCAATACTTAATAAAGTCTGGGGTTTTGAGTACGACGGTAATGATAGAACAATTGACACGCATATAAAAATGCTGCGTCAGTCCTTGGGAAAATACGGTGACAAAATCAGAACTATCAGAGGTATGGGTTACAGCTTTGACGGTGAGGTAAAAGAAAGATGATTAAAAGAAGCTTTCGTTTAAAGCTTGTATTGAACTTTGTTTTCAGTGTATTTTTTGTTATGCTGACGCTTATTGCGGCAACAAATTTTGTTTTCAGACCTATACTTATATACGATGTGCGCAACAGCATGCAGGGGTTTTCAATAATGATTTCCGATGCATTTGAAAGCGGTTCTTCGACTATAACAAAGCTGCTTTATAAATTTGATTCATCGCAGGATATTGAAACCGTAATATACCGTTCTGATTATGAGATAATTGCGAGTTATGAAGAACTTTATCCTACATCAAATCGTATAGCTCTTATAAAAGATTGGATGAGAGCTTATAACGAAGAAGCAAATGCGGACGGTACTTTTTTCAGAGAGTTTGAAGAGAATACTGACGATCACCTTATGAGAGCTGTTTATATCAAGCAGTTAAACGATGATACATATTTGTGTATGAGCAAGGTTGTTAAAAGTATCGACCAGGCGGTTGACATAGCAACAATGGGAGTTGGCGTAGGCGCGGTTTTTCTTATTTTTATCGGTACGGCTTTGTGGTATGTGCTGACAAGATCTTTTACGAGTCAGCTGAAAAAAATGAGTATTGAAGTCGGAGGCCAAGCGGTCTTAGGAAGACAATGTAA
>JAZRDY010000105.1:0-2298 GCA_045660525.1 Acutalibacteraceae bacterium
GGAACCCTTCAAGTGGCAAGAACTGCCAACACAAACCTGAATTATCATCTTTTATATTTTTCCTTTTACGTTATCGTTGAAGAATTCTTCAACTGTTTCAGGTGTTACTGAGAAGAATGCGTCATCAACAGTTACGCAAACGCCCTGCTGACACTGACCCATACAAAATGTGCCACCTAATTCTACTTTGTCTCCCAAATTGTTTTCTTTAATAAGATACTGAAGCTGTTCAACAACCTGACGAGAACCTTTAATATGGCAAGAACTACCGATACAAACTGTAACTTTCATTTCTTTAACTCCTTATCTGATTATTCGTAATCAACAACATTTACCCACGAATGAAGGAATTCTCTTTCTTTCTCGTTACCCTTTACTGACTGTGAAGCAGCAACGATGGGCACCCATTTCTGAACGTACTGTTTTTCTGTTTTGCTCTTTTGGCAGAACAAATCAAGATATTTCTTAGCACCTTCGATATCACCGTTAAGCCAGAAAAGAAGGTATGTTCTTGCAGCATCAGCAGAAGCGTTACCCTGAGTAGCGTGTGACCAGTCAAGGATATATGCTGTGCCATCTTCTGTGATAATGATGTTTGAGGGGTTAAAGTCGCCGTGGCAAACCTTGTTGTGCTTGGGCATACCTTCAAGTCTTGTGTGAAGGTCATAACGTGTTGTAGCATCAAGCTCAGAAGAACTGATTTTACGATTCATTTTATCCTTAAGTTTATTAAGGAGAGGGCAAACCTTTGAGTGAACATCAAGCTGAAGGTCAACAAGCATTTCAATATACTCGTCTTTCTTCTCTGCATCTTCATCCATAAGCTGCTGAAGTGTTTTGCCTTTGATGAATTCTGAAACGATAGCCCATTTGCCTTCAACCATTGTTACTTCAACAATTTTGGGGATATTAAGGCCTGTTTCTTCGATTCTTGCCTGGTTTAATGCTTCGTTAAGAACGTCTGATTTTGAATAATCAGTATCAAAAACCTTAACGCACTTGTCACCGTCACGGTAAATAGTTTTATTATTTCTTACTGCAATAACTCTATCAAGTTTCATTTTTACTGCTCCTCTCTATTACGCTTTCTTACCTTTTGTGTAGGGTGTTTTAACTGCGTTTGCAGTTGCACCTGTTGCAACGTCAGCTGCTGTGGGCTTTGCTTTTTCTGTGAAGTGGTTGGCGGAGTCGGCGCTGAGATACATCTCTTTAAGCTCACTCATAAGAGGATAACGGGGGTTAGCACCTGTGCACTGGTCGTCAAATGCCTGCTCAACCATTTCATCAAGGTTGTCAAGGAATACCTTTTCATCAATGCCGTAATCTTTGATTGTTTCTTTGATACCAACTGTTGCCTTAAGGTCATTGATTGCCTTGATAAGATTTTCAAGCTTTTCTGTATCTGTTGTACCGCCAAGACCAAGGTAATCAGCAATCTCTGCATAACGAGCAAGAGTGTGAGGATGGTCATACTGTGAGAATGTACCCATCTTTGCAGGTGCTTCACAAGCGTTGAAACGGATAACTTCTTCAATCATAAGAGCGTTAGCTACACCGTGAGGAAGGTGGTGGAAAGCACCGAGCTTGTGAGCCATTGAGTGACAGATACCAAGGAAGGCGTTTGCGAATGCCATACCTGCCATTGTTGCAGCGTTTGCCATTTTTTCTCTTGCTTCAACGTCTGTCTGACCGTTTTCATAAGCACGGGGAAGATATTTGAAGATGTTTTTAAGTGCCTGGAGTGCAAGGCCATCTGTATAGTCTGTTGCAAGCATTGCTGCGTAAGCCTCAACTGCGTGAGTTACAGCGTCAATACCTGATGCAGCTGTAAGACCCTTAGGAGCTGACATGTGGAAATCAGTATCAATAATTGCCATGTTGGGAAGAAGCTCGTAGTCAGCAAGAGGATACTTAACGCCTGTCTGCTCGTCAGTAATAACTGCGAAAGGACTTACCTCTGAACCTGTACCAGCTGAAGTGGCAACAGCAATGAAATATGCCTTTTCACCCATTTTGGGGAATGTGTAAACTCTCTTACGGATATCAATGAAGCGCATTGCCATATCCATAAAGTCTGCTTCGGGATGCTCGTAAAGAACCCACATAATCTTTGCAGCGTCCATTGCAGAACCACCACCGAGTGCGATGATTGTGTCAGGCTTGAATGCTGCCATCTGCTCTGCACCGCTCTTTGCATTTTTAAGAGTTGGGTCAGGCTGAACATCAAAGAATGTTGTGTGAGCAATGCCCATTTCATCGAGTTTATCTGTAATAGGCTTTGTATAGCCATTTTCATAA
>JAZRDY010000106.1:0-9263 GCA_045660525.1 Acutalibacteraceae bacterium
GCATTGGGAAGACCGCCGACAGCGATGAGGATACCTACAACCCAAAGACTGTCGTAACCCATAATAGCAAGCAGGATATAACAGATACCTGTGAGCATATAGCCTGCCACAACGATATCTCTTGATGAAAGCTTTCTGCCGAGGAAGGGTACTGAGAAAAGACCTGCATATGAAAGAGCAGATGAACCCATTTCAACATATGCCTTCATACCGTATTTGTTAAGGGTTTGCTTATAGAAGAAGGGGAGTGAGTTATAGCATACTCTTCTGACAGACTCGATGCAGTTGCAAAGGCAAAGAAGAAGCAGAGGTCTGTTGAGAAGAATGAGCTTGTAGTCGATTTTGATTTTTTTGTCATCCTTGGGCGGAAGCACGATGTTTCTCTCTTTAAGGGTCATAGAGGGTATCAGCATAGTGATAAGACCCATAATGCCGAAAAGAAGAGCAACCGAGAAGAATGCCCATTTTTCTGAATTATAGTCGCCGCCGCGAGCTTCAATGATAATAGGTACGAGCCAGCCCGGGAACATTGAGCCGAGAGTGGAAGCTACCTGAGCTACGGTGTAGAAATTCTTTCTGGATTTTGCGTTGGGTGTCATTCGTACTGAAAGAGTTGAAAGAGCTACATCATAGAAGGTATCTGCGATATTAAAGACAAGATAAAGCACAAAGCTCCAGATAAGATTGAACATCAATGAGCCTGAGGGTACAACAAAGAGAAGTACCGAAGCAAGAGTAAATGGAATAGCAGAAGCCATCATAAAGTTTCTGGCGTTACCCTTGCCTGAGCGGTTGTTGTCAAGCATTGCGCCGACAATGGGTGCAATAAGAATATTTACCGCTGTGGTGGTTGACTTCATAGCAACCATATGACTTGACTTAAGACCCATATAGTCATACATAAACTGATCGGTGTATGTGCTGACAGAGTCCTGACCCATACAGTTACCGAAAACGCCTGAAACATAACCCATCTGCTCTTTGAAAGCTACATCGGGGTTATCCATAAATTTCTGAAGTTTTTCTTTTAATTTTCCCATTTATATTCTCCTTTATATAATAATTTCTTTTTCAATAGGCTCAGACTTCATACCGAAGCAGTTTTCGGCGAAAATCTTAACCGTATATCTGCCGTTTTTAAGCTGACCGAGAGCTGTTGTTACTATATCCTCGGGTTTATAAAGATAATATGAGGGCACGGTTTTTCCTTTGAATACAATGTTTGAGTTTTCGTCATAGACATAAGCTCTGTAAACAAATACAGGCATTGTGTCTGTGCTGTCAGCTTTCGGGTACTCTGCCGAATACATACCGTCTTGCTGTGAAACTGTAATTTCGGCATTTTCTTCAAAGGCAGGTGCCAACGAGCGTGAACACTGTTTTTCCAGGGTGAAATCACGGTTGTTTTTGTCGGCAGGGTTACTGAGATAACATTCACAAAGCATTTCCTGAGCAAGACAGTCAAAGCCCATAATATGAAGCTTACTGTCTTTGTCGGCTTCGATTATAAGAAAGTTACTGCAATCCTCACAAGTAGGCGGATGCACTTTTCTTTCGTCATCAACCGTCAGCTCCGTATATTTCAGTGAGCCCGTGCCTATTGCCGTAAAGACGCCCTGCCATATTGAGCGAGGGTCGTTAACAGGGTAGTGTGAATGACCTGAAAAATCAACTACATTAGGATATTCTTCGAAAATTCCGTTAAAAAATCTGTTGCCCCATCCATCGAAATCGCTGCTGCCGTAAACTGTATTTTTCACGTGCTCGTGATGAATTACAAACACAGGTTTGTCGGGGGTGTCGGCAACAGCTTTTTTCAGCTGTTTTTTCAGCCATATTTTCTGAAACGGTGAATAGTGCTTGTGGGGCAGTGATCTGCAGGTTGAAAGACCGATAAAGTGATATCCGTCTATTACTCTGTGAAAGTCCGTTTCCTGATCTGTGAGACTTTTAAAATAAGGAAGTGACTTCTTTTTCATTGTGATTGAGTCGTGACCTTTGGCAACCGTGCATAAAAACTTTTCGCCTTTATTTTGGGCATAGTCAAAGATTTCTTTGAAAGCGGCAAATTCTTCTTTTTTACCTTTGTTGGTGATATCGCCTGCCACGATAAAGGTGTCGATTTTATTGTAATTTATATGTTGAGAAGCATAGCTTCTGGAAAAATCAACAACATTTTTAAGTCTCAGATAGCCGGGTGAATTAACACCTTCTATATGTGCATCACTGCAAATTACAAAACGTAATACGGGGGAAAAATCAATCTTCATTTACACACCTCCAAGTTGAAAAAATATGCTCAGGGCGAAAAGTGTCTGTGCTGCAAAATATGTATAAGACACAAAATAATGCAGAATCTTAGGCCGTCTCATACCGCCGAATTTTGCGCCTATAAGCAAGTCGGAAAAGCTGAAAAGTGCTCCACCGATAATGAGACAAAGCCCAAAACCGATGTTATCTTTTGCTATGGCAACAACACCGCTTACTACGGCGCAGGAAAAGAAAAACACAAGAATTGCACCGTAAATGGTGAAAGGTATCTGCTTGTTGCCGAGTTTCATTCTGAGCTTTGCAAATATAAACAGCGACAAGGTAAGCACAACCGTAATAACAGCCACGAGTATTATATAAACGCTTGCCGGATAGCTGCCCTGACAAAGGAAAGTGTAGCTGTATATCAGGTGGCCTACGGCGAAGAATACAAGACCCAGCATAAAAAACTTATTCTTTTTATAGCTGAGAAAAAAGTCTCCGATACCGCCCGAAACAAGAGCTGACAGTATGTATATCGTGTATGAGGTTAAGCTTTCGCTGACTAAGGCTGCTACTGCACCTACGGCAAGAAAGAGAAACACACACAGCATTTTTAAGGTCAGGGGGTATTTCTTAGACAACCCTGTTTTCTGAGTTATAACGGGCATTGCTATGGAAATTGCCGCGATAACCCAAAGTAATATTTTCATATTTTCTCCACCTTATCAATCAAGATTGTAATCTTTCAGATAAGCCTTGGTATTGTCGAGCATCTCAAAGAAGAGCTTTCTTGCATCGCCAAGGCTGCAAGTAACAAGGGGATCGTTTGAAAATACGTTGAAAATCTTTTCAACATCTCTGTCTGCAATTGCGTCGGAAACAACTTCCTGCATTGTGCAGATTCTTGAAATGAGAGGATAAATTTCTTTGGGAATGTTACCTGCAACAACGGGAGTAACACTGCCTGATGTGAAAGAAGCATTGGTTTCAACCACAGCACCGATGGGCAGATTCGGAATCTGACCGCGGTTGGGAAGATTGACGTTTGTTACAAAATCTCCGAGACCGAGAATAGCGCGCATCTGTTTAACGCCCTCTTCACCGGTAACCTTGAGCTTGAGCTCTTCTTCACCGTTTAAAAGACGTTCGCTCTTGAGGAAGCGCTCTTTCTGCTCGTCTTTTCTTGACCATACGGGTGTGAGGTGGAAGAGCATTTCTTCAACTCTTTCAGGTGATTCAAGATACCATTTGCCTTCACAGAATTCAGCAAGATGTCTGTCGCCTGCAGCTGCGATATATCCGAAACGTCTGAAAAGGTCTATTTTAACCTTGTGAGCATTGCCGTGGAAGCTCTTGAGCCATTCGGGGTCAACATATTCCGTACAGCCGTCTTTATATTTTTCGCAGAATTGTTTGTAATAGGGGAAAAGGTCAATGTTTCTGTATTTTGCAGATGTGAGCCAGGTGAAATGGTTTACACCGATGGGGTTAACCTTGATGTCCTTTCTCTTGACATCTTCGTTAAAGAGAATGCTTGCCATTTTAGCAAGTAAATCCTGAGTGCCGAAAACCTCGTGACAGCAACCGAAAGCCTTGATTTCGGGGAAAACTCTGTAAAGAGTCTTTACGCAAAGAGTCATAGGGTTAGTGTAGTTGATAACCCAGGCATCGGGTGAATATTTCTTGATATTTTCTGCAATTTCTTCAAACATCGGCAGAGTACGCATAGCACGGACAATGCCGCCGGGACCTGATGTGTCACCTACCGACTGATAAATACCGTATTTTTCCGGTGCGTGAACATCGCTTTCCATTTCGTCAAAGGTACCGGGGAGGATTGAGATGATAACAAAGTCGGCACCTGTGAGAGCTTCACCGATTGTTTCAACAGCTTTATAGTTCCATTTTGAAACGGTTTCGGGAAGATTGTTATACATATTGCCTATTTTTTCGTTTGCTTTTGCCGCGTCAAAATCGATGTCATAAAGATAAACCTGACCGCTCATATCACCTGCGAGGGCAAGGTCACTCATAAGCCCCCACGCCCAACCTCTTGAGCCGCCTCCGATATAAGCAATTTTTACATCTTCTGCTTTATTGTTGATATATTTCATAAAAACACCTCATTATTGATGATTAAAAATTCTTTCGGCAGTATATGTGCCGTCTTCTTTGATATTAAGTACAGTGCAACCCTGAATCCATTCGTTTTCAGGGGAATCGAATTTGCTTTGCATATTGTATGCGGCATAGCCTGATGGCTGCATATATGATAAGAGGATGCCGTCACACATAACACCGAAATTGTTTACGTGGTCATGACCGAAGTAAACAGCCTGAGCACTGCCTTTTTCTTTCATAGCATCAAAAAAACCTGCGTCAAAGCCTGATTCGCATACACCTTCTCTTTTATCGCCGTAAAGAAAATCGCCCTCGGCATATTCTTTTTCGGTTTGATAGATGGGGATATGAACTACCGTTACAGATTTGAAAGCACCGTATTCTTCTTCAATGGCGTCGTGTTTTTCTTTGTACCACTCAACCTGAGAGGTTTTTACACCGTCGTACACGTCGTCAGTATCGGTTACACCGTATTCAGCTTTGCTTTCATCAGTCATATAATCGCCTGAGTCCATAAGGAAAAATACTTCTCTGAGGGTACCGTCGGAATTAAGAATGTTTATAGTGCAGTTTCCGTTGCCGTCAACGTCTTCTTTACCTTCTTTTACAAGACAGTGTTCATAACCTGAGAAAAGCTCGATTACATTTGCTCTGTCGTATGAAAGGAAACCGTCGCCCTCGTGGTTGCCGAGGACTGTTGCCCAATAAACACCGAGATTTTCAAAAAGCTCAGCAAGCTGAACATTTCTTTTTTTGTTGAAACCATATGTAACATTGTCACCGCCTAAAATAACAAGGTCGGGATTTTGCTCAGTAATATGTTTCACCATATAAGAAACTGTGATATTATCGAGCTCTTTGTCACCTTTAAGGTGCATATCTGTGAACATAATAACCTTGAAGTCACCGTCGGAGTTCTTTTTAATGGTGACACTGTCAATATCTTCAGAAACAATTTCAATATCGCAGTCGATTTTATCTACTGACGCTATATCGTAGGAGATTCCTTTAGAACTGTTGTAACCCACAAAGCATCCGAAACCGATTATTGCTACGAGCAAAATTGTAATAATTACTTTGAAAAACATTTTCATATACTTACCATTCCTTTTTTATTATTTATTACTATAAATAATACATCAAATTTTTCGTATAATCCTTGACTATTTTGACGAAATTACATATAATTCTTGATTTTTTTGATATCTCGAATGATCTGCGGGAGCTTTTTAATTATTAGGGTATAATATAACGTTCTAATTGTTAAATTTTGTTTTTTATTTACCAAAACTATTGTTTTAACGTTTGTTTTATGTTAAAATCATACAAAACACATAGGAGATGATATGATGAAAAAGAACAAAAACGCATCAGCCACAGTGGCTCCGCAAAATGCACTTTCTCACAATGAGGGAAAGTACATATCAAAATTTGAGTATTTCTGCGTATTGCTTTCACGTGCAGGCGGTATGTTCGGAACAACACTCACAGGTTCACTTGCAGCAGCATTCCTGCATGAACTGTATTACGGACCAGTAGGGGTTGATGCGGAAGAAATTGCAAGCATTCTTGCTGTACAAACAACCATAACAACTATTTGCGGTATACTTATCGGTATACTTGCAGGTGTGCTTGTACAAAATTGGAAAACCCGTCTCGGCAGATACCGTCATTGGTATTTTATCTGTCTTATTCCTACCTTCCTTTTTACAGTTATGTATTTCTATGTGCCTCAGGGTTGGACAATTCAGCAGATGAATATGTTACGCTATAGTGTAGCTTGTTGTCAGACTGTTTTTAATGCACTCAATAATTTATCTTATAATCTTGTTCAGGTTATTTCACCTAGCCACAAGGAAAAGAAAACCGTAGCAACCATATGGCAGCTTTCCTATTATATCGGTTACGGCGGAGCTTATCTCGGCACATTTGTTTACGGTCTTTTCAGCGACGACAAGAATAAGATGTATATGACTCTTGCAATAGTTGCGGCAGCAGTTACTGCATTCGGTAATCTTATGTGCGGTATCTTCTGTAAGGAAAGAATTGAGCTTCCGAAGAAAAAGAAGATCAAGGTTTCAAAGGCTATGTTCGCTCTGTTTAAATACAAAAATTACCGTGCATTCCACGCAATGCAGTGGGTCAATGCTTTTGCAATGCTCGGTAAGATGTCAACTTATCTTGCTGCGATTACCGTCGGTTCTTCAAAGAATCTTCTGCTTACGCTTCCCACAGCTGTCGGAACCGTTGTCGGAAACCTCATCTGCACAAAGCTTTCAAAAAAACACGAGCCTACGAAGCTCCTTAAATTCTGCGGTATCTATACCCCCATATCCGCCTTTGTACTTTTCGGCATCTGTTTTGTAGAGGCAAAAATGGGCATACGCTTCTTTGAAGGCTGGAACAGTATATTCTTCTATTTATTCTATTTCATTTTCGGTATCGGCATAGGTATTCAGGAGCTTTCAAAATCACACTTTGATGTTGAGTTCTATGATTATCTTGAGTGGCAGACAGGCGAAAGAATGGAAGCAGTTCAGGGTATTGTCCCAGGTTGGGTAAACTCTGCTTGTGTATATCTCAGAGACCTTGCTATTCCCTTTATGATTGCCTGGGCAGGTTATATGTCTTCCGCAGAAGGCGACCTTGTGAAAACCATGCAGGCTCAGCCCACATATCTCGATACTTGCCTGAAAATACTCGGATTTTTGCTCTTCGGCTATACTCTTGCTAATGTGCTCAAGGCTATTATTCTTAAATCATCCTATGATATTGAGGGTGAAAAGAAAGAACAGATGTACCGCGAGCTTGCAAAAATGCGTGAAGAACGTCACAAAGAAAACGCGTCAATTTAAAAGTAAAAGTTTAAGGCCTCCCGATTAAAGCGGGAGGCCTTTGCTTATATCTTCAGTAATATTATTGCTTTTAGATGCGAAATAAAATATTTCAAAAAAACAGTAAAAATAAGTGTTTTAATTTCATATTTCAATTTTTTCCAAAAACTCTTTTATGTCATTTTCGTACTCTGCCGAAAGACTGCCCTGAACTATCTCAGGCTTGCCACCGCCTCTGCCTGAAAATTGGCTGTTTAAGGCTTTTGCCAAAGGTTGCAGATTAACTTGCTTGCTTATAATGCAGTATCGATATGAGCCATTTTCGCCTGAGAAACAAGCTGCGAACTTGCCTGACTTATCCATCAGTGAAAGAGCGAAGTCTTGCAGAAGTTTGCCCTGAAGCTTTTCGTCAAAGATAATGATTTTCTCCTCAGATGCGATGCTTTCACTCTTGAGTGTCAGAAAGTCTCTTGTCATACCGATGAGGTCGTATTTGAGTTTTTCGTTTTCGTTTTTGAGTCTTTCAACTGCCGCCGCAGTTTCGTCCTGCTTTGCCGAAGTTAGGTTTGAAACGAGGCGGTTTTGCTTTAATTTATGTCGCAGGTCAAGCAGTGCTCTTTCTCCGCAAAGGATGCTGACTCTTGTGCCTCCCTTGTATCTTTCAAAATTCACTACTCGCACGATACCGATTTCACCCGTTCTTTTCACATGGGGAGCACAGCAAGCGCAGATATCCACACCGGGAATTTCCACAATGCGTACCTGACCCTCGATTTCGATTTTACTGCGGTATTTTATCTCGGCTAATTCCTCTTTTGAGGGGAAAGTGACCTTGATTTCGAGGTTGCGCCATATAGCTTCATTGACAAGGTTTTCTACTTTACAGATATCATCTTCGTTCAGTTCACCGTCAAAGTCGAGAGTGACAACTTCGGTACCCAGATGAAAACCCACGTTATTATAGCCGTAAAGCGAATTAACGATTCCCGAGAAAATATGCTCGCCTGAGTGCTGCTGCATATCGGAAAATCGCTTATTTGAGTCGATTTTTCCACTTAAAACAGTACCAATTTGAAATTTTTCAGCATTTTCCTCAGAATTTTTAACAAAGTGCCATATTCTGTTGTTGATTATTTGCACGTTTTCAACATTGACACCGTCAAGTGTACCCTTGTCGCAAGTCTGTCCGCCACCCTCGGGAAAGAAGGCAGTTTTGTCGGTTTCGATATAAATATAGTTCTCGTCACTGTAAAGCGATATAACTTTACACGCAAAACCCGAAAGATAACTGTCGGTGTCGTATAACTTTTCTGTCATAAGATTGTGCTCCTTAAAAATCAGCTGAGCTTATGGATGAAAAGTCCGCTTAAAAGTTTGGGTTCAAACCATGTTGACTTGGGAGGCATAACCTCACCTGCGTCAGCGATTGCCATCAGATCTTCGAGTGATGTGGGGTACATAGAAAAAGCGATAACCATATCATTTTCGCATCTTCTTTCAAGCTCGCCGAGACCGCGGATACCGCCAACAAAATCAATGCGCTTGTCAGTTCTCGGGTCTTCGATGCCAAAAATGGGGGTGATGCAGTTATTCTGCAAAATTGAAACGTCGAGTCTGCCGACGGGGTCATTTTCGTCAAATGTACCTTCCTTGGCTGTCAGCTTATACCACTTGTCTTCGAGATACATACCGAATGTGTGTTTGGCTTCGGGTTTGTACGCGCCGTTACCCTCGTATAATTCAACAGTGAAGCTGCCGCCGAGTTTAGCGATGAATTCATCTTTAGTGTTGCCTGCAATATCTTTCATAACTCGGTTGTAGTCCATGATTTCCAGCTCGTTTTCGGGGAAAGCAACAGCAAGGAAGAAGTTGAATTCCTCTTCGCCGGTGTAGTTTGGGTTAGCATCACGACGCATATTGCCGACTCTTACAGCACTCGCACAGCGGTGGTGACCGTCTGCGATATAGAGATAGTCAATTGCCTCAAATGCACTTTGAAGCTTGGCATTTATCTCGTCACAGTCCACAACCCAGACAGTATTTGCAATGCCGTCT
>JAZRDY010000107.1:0-28154 GCA_045660525.1 Acutalibacteraceae bacterium
TGAGCCTGAGCCTAAAACAATATCAATACCTCCGTGATATGACCAACCTGAAATGCTTGCACTTCTGTAACCATAATGTGACGAAACTCGGTAAGCACCTCTTGTGGGCCAGATAAAGCCGGTTGCGCTGCTGTATGAGCCTCCGTAAGCATTTGTTTTTGTGCCTACCTGAACGATTTCATTTACGGGAGCCGTGATAACTTTTTCAGAAACGGTTGCTGTATAGGTTTTAACCGAGTCGATATATGTTACAAGCTCAGTTATTTGCATTTTACCGTTTTTGCCATTTTGCACAGTCTTTTTAGTACCCTTATAGAGAGTAGAAGTGTTTTGCTTGACGGTGTCATATTTAATGGTTTCATATCGTGTTACGGTTTTCATAGTTTTAACTCTGACAGGACTTTTGTCAGATTGCAGAGTCTCAAGGAGTTTTGATGAATCCCATATAATATCGCTGTTTTCGGGATAATATCCCTGAACATATTCAATTTCTTCTACGAAACCAACTATTGTGTCATCACTTGCTTTAGCTTCGTAGGGTGCAAGTATACTGTCGAGAACTCCGAGGGCGTCGGATTCATTATGGGTTGCACATAATAGTTTTCCGTCGATATATATTCCGCAGGCTCTTTTATATTGGGTGCTGCTGTCTGCGAGTAAAGCTTCACTGATAACTTCTGCACTGCAAAGTTTATTTATATTAACCCTTTCTATTTCAAAGGTTATATCATCAAGAAAAGCTTTTGAATCATTGTCTGCGTAAATCATAGACAACGCCTTGTTTTTACCGTCATTCCATATGCTTTGATTTTCTGCATATGCTATGGTGTTGCCCTGATATATTATTTTCAAAGCAGGCACTTGTAAATTATAGATATAAAGCCCGAGGGTTATTATAAGAATAACCGTGAGAGGTAAAGCATAACTTAATGCGCCTTTCAGCAGACTGTCGTCTTCTTTGAAATATTCAGCCAGATAATTCCTGAGAGATTTAATAAAAAATGCACTTTTATTTTCTTCTTCTTGTTTTAAGGTCTGAAGCCTTATAGCTTTTATATCTTGACGGATAGTTTTATTGTTTGAGAAAATTTCTCTGATATTTTTATCTTTAAAGGAGGTCAGTATTTTAGAAAATGCAGAGAAAATTTTTTTTGTGAGTCTGAAAATAAAAACAAACAGAGGGAATATTTTTGAGACTACGGTTTTGAAAAATCTGATATACATTTCGCCGAGACTCTCGGCGAAATCAAGAAATCTGTTTACAAAAGAAAGAACAGGGGATTCTCTTTCGGGCTCGGACTGTTTATTTCTCACAGAAAGATTAATCTCTGTTGGAATTATGATTTCCTCAGCTTCACCCTTGTTGTATTTTTTATATTGCACGTCATCACTGCCATACAGGGTGAAGATGTCTTTTTGGTCCAAGGGTACCCCTCCTTTCTTTATTTACAGTTCCTTTAATGAAACACAATTACTTTTTAGGGTAAGTAAGCTTGTCCGCTGTCCAGTCGAAAAGAATTTCATACATTTTTGCTGCTTCCTCTTTAGCACCTTTAAGGTCGTGGTCACGATAGTTGCCGCATTCTTCAGCTGATACACCGGGAATTTCACCTTCAAATTCAGCGCAGAATTTAAGAGCTGAACGAGTAAGGGCAATAGCTCCTGATTTTGAAAGTGAGTCAAGAGTGATGAAATAGAAACCTGTTCTGCAGCCCATAGGACCAAAATAAACGATTTTATCTGCAACGTCGCTGTTTCTTACAAAGGTTGCAAAAAGGTGTTCAAGGGTGTGGATAGCACCGTTTGACATAACATCTTCAACGTTGGGACGTCTTGTTCTTATATCATAAGTCACAGTATTGGCATCTGTTCTTGAAAGATACATACCCTGAGGAAGAATAGTGTGGTCGATTGTGAAGCTTGCAATTTTTTTCATATTTATCTTTCCTTTCTTAATTAAAGCTGAGCTTGTTTTCTGATTGTTTTATAAGTAAATTTTTAATTGCTGTTTTTAGTCCTGAATTTTCAGGCTTTGAAAGTGTAGGATCATCGGCTAATATTTTTTTTGCCGCCGCATTGGTCTGACGAACAGTGTCCATATTTTCCGTGAATGATGCAATTTTCATTTCGGGCAGACCGTGCTGACGTGAGCCGAAAAATTCACCGGGACCGCGGAGCTCCAGGTCTTTATCGGCAATGGCAAAGCCGTTGTTGGTTTTGCACATTGTTTCAAGTCGTGCCTTGGCACTTTCGCCTTGGGCATCACTGACGAGTACGCAATATGACTTGTCCTTGCCTCTGCCGACTCGCCCGCGCAGCTGATGAAGCTGTGACAGACCGAATCGCTCGGCATTTTCAATTACCATAACAGTTGCATTGGGTACGTCTACACCGACTTCTATAACAGTGGTTGACACAAGAAGCTGAATGTCACCTTTCTGAAAAGCGGACATAATTTTGTCTTTATCTTTGGGCTTCATTTTGCCGTGGAGAAGTCCGACTTTATAGTCTTTGAACTCTTTTTTTGCCAAGTCCTCGGCATATTTAACAGCCGATGTGATGTCATTTTCCGCTTCTTCAACAGCAGGACAGACGATATATGCCTGATTGCCTGAATCTATGGTTTTCTTTATAAATCCGTACATTCGCTGATGATATGACGTGTCAACGGCAAAGGTCGAAATTTTCTGTCTGCCCTTTGGCAACTCATCTATAATTGAAACATCGAGGTCGCCGTAAATGATAAGTGAAAGAGTACGCGGAATGGGAGTTGCACTCATAACGAGAGTGTGAGGGTTGTTGCCCTTTTGTATGAGAGTTCCTCGTTGCTTAACTCCGAAACGGTGTTGCTCGTCGGTGACAACAAGTCCAAGATTGTGAAACTCGGTGTTGTCTGTCAGCAATGCGTGGGTGCCGACAATATAGTCTATTTCGCCGTTTTTAAGTCGCTGCTTGATATCTGCTTTTTTCTTTGCACTTACAGAGCCGGTAAGAAGCTCGCAGGTAATATCACTGTCTTTGATAAGATTTTTAAGGGTTGCAAAGTGCTGTGTGGCAAGAATTTCTGTAGGAACCATAAGAACACTCTGCAATTTATTTTTTGCGGCTGTGTGAATAAGGCTTGCCGCCACAACAGTTTTACCGCTGCCTACATCGCCTTGCACAAGTCTGTTCATCGGCACTGTTGTCTGCATATCCTTAATACATTCATCTATGACCCGTTTCTGTGCTGAGGTAAGTTCAAATGGCAGTGTACCAATAAACTCTGCTGAATAATCGGTGCCTACAGTTAAGCTCGTCTTGCCTTTATTTCTGCTTTTAAGTCGCAGCATAGCCGTCTGAAAAATCAGTAGCTCCTCGAAAATGAGGCTCTTTTTAGATATCTCGAGGTCATTTCTGCTCTTGGGAAAGTGTATATTTCTCAGGGCAAACTGTTTGTGTGCGAGAGAATATTCACTTCTGATTTTTTCGGGAATGGGCAAAGGTATATCATCCTTGAGATAAATATCAAGAGCATTTTCTATAATCTTGCAAAGAATGTTTGACGAAAGTCCTGCCGTAAGGGGATAGACGGGCTTAAGTCCCGTATCTTTGTCATAGGTCTGCACAAGAGGGTTGTTCATTTCAAGACTGCCGCTGAGAGCCGTTACCCTGCCGTAAAAGATATATTCTTCGCCCTGCTCTAAGCTGTCGGCGAGATATTTGCTGTTAAAGATATTTATTCTCACGCCTGCTTTTCCGTCGGTGACCATAGTTTTATATATGGTCATACCCGGGCGGATTTTGTTTTCCACGGGGGTATAGCCCACAATTGCTTTGAATGCATAGGTTTCACCGGGAATCATCTGTGAAATAGGAGTCAGAGCCGTAAAATCAATATATGTCCTCGGGAAAAAGTGCACAAGATCATAAAGAGAGTAAATGTCAAGCTTCTTTAAAAGCTCCTCTCTTTTTTCACCTATACCTTTTATATATCTCAAGGGAATATCTGACATCAGTTAATTACACTCCAGGAATAAATATTTGCGAACAGCTCATATTCGTTGACGGTATCTTCGTATGTGAGCTCGCGTGAATAATAAGCCATACCTTCTCTGAAAAGAAGAGGAATAAAGGGCTTTTCTAATGAGAAAACCTGCATAAAAGTTGAAATATCAATTTTGCCGCTTTTGAAATCGGAATAAGCCTTAGCGGTGGCACCGTCAGTGTCAATGCCGTAATTTGCTGTGCCGTTTTCAGCAAAAAAGGGAGTGAGACTCATATTGGGTGAAAGCTTGACTTCACCGATATAAAGGTCAAAGTTGCCTTTTTGAAGAGCTGAAACATATTCTTCAAAAGGCTGAGTGCTAACAGTCACTTTAATACCGATATCGCGCAGAGATTTAGCAATCATATCTGCTATTTTGTTTTTAGGCTGACTTTCGCTGTTGACAAGTAAAGACAGTTCTATATATTCAAAATTTTTGCTTCGGTATTGGTTGTTGGTATATGCGAAAACATAGCCAGCTTCGTCAAGAAGCTCACCTGCTTTTATGGGACTTTGATCATAAAGAGAGGTGGTGATATTGCTGAGAACATCCCAGGCGGGATTAAAGGGTACGTCGCTGATTGCGGCAATACCGCTGTAAGCTGAGTCTGCCAAAGATGCTTTGTTGATTGCGTAGCAAAGAGCTTCTCTTACTTTCTTGCTTTTAAGGTCTTTGTTGTCGGAGTTAATGCCGAGATAGACCATATTGTTAAGAGAAACCCTTGTGGTGTTTGCTCTGATTTTTGTGTATTCTCCGTCGCTAAGATCGTCGAAGAAATAGGTGAGATCGCCCGTCTGAAGAAGATATAGTTCACCCGCATCGGATGTAATCGGTACCAGAGAAATGCGGTCAGTAGCCATTTCTTCCTGTCTTGTTGAGTATTCGTTGGCAGTGAGATGATAGTTGCCCGATTTTTTATAAAGAGTATATCTGCCGCTGCCTGTGGGGATGTCGTTGTCGCCGGTACCGTATTTTACTATGGGGAAAGTCAGACAGTTTTCGGCATAAACATCGGCTGATTTAAGTGTGAAAGTAACACTTCCGACACCTGCTGCCGCTGAAGAAAAATTATTAAGTCTTTCTTTGTAATATGCGCTTTCCTTTGCAAGGTTAAATGAATAAACAACGTCAGACGGATCAATGGCCGAGCCGTCTGAGAAAAGTGCATCAGGGTCAAGAGAGACGGTGAGCATTTTTTCGTTGTTGGTAAAAGATATAGCGATAAGAGGTTCCACAGTATATTTATCAGAGGGGAGAAAAAGACTGTCATAAACCAGAGTCAGCAAATTTCTGTTAGTGGGACTTTCAGTTTTGTATGGGTTAAAGGATTTGCCTTTATAATAGCCGAGAGTGACCTTTCTTTCGGGAATGGCTTTTTGGGTGGTAGTCTGCTCCAAAGTGGTTTCGGTGGTGGTTTCGTCAGGTGTCTTATTTCTGCAGCCTGAAAAAATTCCGACCGTAATGGCTAAGCAGGCAAAAATACATATCAGCTTTTTCATTTCAAAGCTCCTTTATTATTCAAATCTTATGATTTCTGTGCCCGTGCACTTTCCTGATTTTTCGTCAACGGTAAAAATACAGCCGTTTATCATACATCTGCCCTTAGCATTGTCGAAACGGGTGGGCATATTAGTTCTGAATTTTTCAATGACTATATTTTTATCTACACCGAGCACGCTGTCAATAACACCGCACATACCGATATCTGTGATATATCCCGTGCCTTTTTCGAGGATTCTGTCGTCTGCCGTGAGCACGTGGGTGTGAGTGCCGAAAAGTGCTGATACTCTGCCGTCAAGATAATAGGCGAGAGCCTGCTTTTCTGAGGTGGTTTCTGCGTGAAAATCAACGAGGATAATCTTGGCTTTGCCCTCCAATTCTTTCAGTGCTTTATCGGCAGCATAAAAAGGATTGTCTAAATTTTCCATAAACATAGTACCCATAAGATTGATGATACCTATGGTGTGCATACCCGTATCAACCACAGCGACACCTCTGCCGGGGTTGCTTGAAGAAAAATTATAAGGTCTGATGATATATTCGCTGTCGTCGAGATAGTCATATACTTCTTTTCGTCTGTAAACGTGGTTGCCTGTAGTTATGAAGTCCACACCGCTTGTGAAAAGATGCTCAGCTGAAAAAGGTGTGATGCCGTTGCCTGCTGATGAGTTTTCGCCGTTGGCAATGGTGAAGTCTATATTTTTGAGCTTTTTGAAAGCGGGAAGCTTTTTTCTTATAAATTCGCAGCCGCTGTCGCCGACAACGTCGCCTAAAACAAGAATGTTCATATTGTTACTCTTTTCTGAATGAAATTATCAGTCGTATAAATATTCGCTGACGTCAAAGTCATCGTCGTTGGGATAATAGTCCCAACCGTCATAGTAGTTGCCCTGAGATTCTTCTGATAAGATTTCAGGGATTTCTTTGATTACCTCAAATTTGTGTCCCTGCATCCATAAGAAGTGGCTTATTCTGATGGTGTATCCGCAACCGGGAGGTGTGAGCCAATCACTGACAGAAGCTTCGGGCAGACCGAAGTTTGAAAGAATTGTGGAAATAACACCACCGTGAGTGACAATGATAAGGTCTTCTGTGCCGGTTTTGATTACACCGTCAACTATCTTGACAAAGGATGAGCATACTCTGTTGGCAAAATCTTCATTACTCTCGCCGAAAGGAGGTCTGACACCGGGCTCGCCTTTGAGCCAAGGCTCGAAGTTAGGCTGCTTTTTCTGAAGCTCTTCCGCAGTTTTGCCTTCAAATTCACCGAAGTTATATTCAGTAAGGCCGTCTATAACAATAGGCTTCAGGTCGGGATAAAGAATTTCAGCTGTTTCTTTGCATCTTGTCAAAGGTGAAGTAAAAAGAAACTGAGCACCGGGATAGGTGTATTCTTCTTTCATTTCTCTGAGCTGGTCTTTACCGTCGTCGCAAAGGGGAGTGTCGGTTATGCCGCAGTAGATGCCTTCGATATTATCTTTAGTCACACCGTGGCGGATTAAATGTATTCTGTAAGTTTTCATATATGCTTTACCTCTTCTTTCAGGGCATAGTAATCTATAATATAGTATTATATAATAATCTTAATGGAAATTCAATCTAATAATTGAAAAAAGAGTGAAAGTCAGTTATAATATAACAAGAAAAATTTATGCGGGGAGAAAACTATGCTTAATTTTATTGTGGGAGTTAAAAACAGCGGCAAAACCTCAAAGGCACATGAGATACTCGGTAAGTGTGTGTCGGAGGGCAAAAAGACAATGCTTATTGTGCCTAAACAGTTTACCTTTGATACAGATAAGGCATTACTGCATCTTTTAGGGCCGAAGACTGCAAGTGAAATAGAGGTGCTGTCTTTTTCGCGACTTTGCCACGTTGCCCTTACAACTTACGGTGGCATTAATCAACCCATAGCCAAAGGCGGTATGCGTGAAATATTTATGTCAATGGCTATTGAGGGAGTGAGAGATAAGCTAAAAGTTTTTTCGAAGCATAAAAATGAAATTGCTCTTGTAACAAAACTGCTGGGTGAAATTGACGAAATGAAAAACAGCGGTGTTACTCCCGATGAAGCTGAGAAAAGAGCCGAGGCTCTCACAGATAATATGCTCAAAGAAAAGCTTCTTGAAACAGCAATGGTTTATCGTGCCTATGATGCAGTTGTGTCTCAGAGTCACTTTGACGATGAAGATTTGCTGATGAAGGTTTATGAAATATTGATAGGCACAGACTTCTTCAAGGGTACCACTGTAGTTATCGACGGTTTTAAGAGCTTTACCTGCCCCGAATATAAGCTCATTGAATTGATGATAACCAAGGGTGAAAATGTTTATATCACTTTGTGCAGTGAAAATCTGGGTGATACAAATGATCTTGGTGCATTCGGCTGTGTTAACTCAACTGCTAGAAAGCTGAGACTTATTGCAGGTAACAACGGCATTGAAACAGGAAGTATTATCGAATGTCAGCGCGATGAAAAGGATTTCACAGCTGAAATGATGCATCTGCAAAATAACATCTATAAAACTGAAATTGAAATTTATAATGAAGAAACAGATAAGGTTACCGTAATTAAAGCTGACTCAAGAGAAAGTGAATGCGATGCTGTTGCAAGGCAGATAAAAGCTCTTATCAGACTCGGTGAGTACCGCTGCCGTGATATTGCAGTTGTATACAGAAACGACGAAAAGTACCACAAGGCAATTGCACAATCTATAAGGAAATATGAACTGCCTTTATTTGAAGATAAACGTCAGCCCATATCAAATCAGCCCCTCATATGCTTTGTGAGATATCTGCTGAGTATATGCGGTGAGGGATATAACTCAGATTATATTTTCAGGCTCGTTAAAACGGGTCTTTGCGGCTATGGAGAAAAAGAAATCAGTGAGCTCGAAAACTATATTTTCACCTGGGATATATCAGGTAAAAAGTGGCTGAATGAATTTACCGCAAACCCCGACGGCTTTGGCAGTGCAATGAAAGAAAGACAGCAGAAAGCTCTCGAAAGCATCAATGCTCTTAGAAAGAGCATCACTGAGCCTATAGAAAAATTAAGAGAAAATCTAAAAGATGCTTCGGGCGAAAAATGTGCCGAAATAATCTATCGCTATCTCAGAAACAGCAAGGCAGACGAGAGACTCAAAGACTATGCGATACTTCTTGAAAATCAGGGTCTTGGCGAGCTTGCAATCGAGCAAGAGCAGGTCTGGGATATACTTATGGAAATTCTCGATGAACTGGCACTGAGCCTCGGTGACAGACATGTCAGTGTTAAGAGATTTCTTGAATTATTTGAAATTGTTGTTGCATCAAAAAGCCTCGGCAAACTGCCTGACGGATATGATGAGGTGAGCATTTGCAGTGCCGACAGAATGCTGACAAACTCAGCTAAAGTAGTTTTTGTTGTGGGAATGAATACGGGAGTGTTCCCTTTGCTCAGAAGTCAGGGCGGTATATTCTCCGCGCCTGAAATAAAAAAGCTGTCTGATGTTGGTCTTGAAATAGGCGAGGACATAAAGAAGCTCACAAGTGACGAAAGATTTATCTGCTACAACGCCCTTTCAAGTGCTACAGAAAGAATATATATTTCCTATTGCTCAAGCGGTGACGGAGGAGAAACACTTACAGAAAGTGAATGTGTAAGGCAGGTTATTACCGTTTTCCCGAATTGCAGAACTGTCAACACAGCTAATCAGGATATAAGCGAACTTGTTGAAAGCAGACAGTCAGCTTTTGAGCTTATGGCAAAAAGATATAAGCTGTCTGATGCAAAATCTCAGGCACTGAAAGAATATTTCAAGGATATGCCCGAATATTATGGCAGAATTGAGGCTATAGAGAGAGCTGTGTCTGATAAAGATTTCCTGATAGAAAACAAAAAGACTGCTATAACTCTCTTCGGTAAGGATATGAGCTTTTCTGCATCACAGCTTGAAACCTACAGCAAGTGTCCGTTTATGTATTTCTGCCGTTACGGTCTGAGAGCTAACCCAAGAGAAAGAGCGAAGCTCGATGCAAGAATGGGCGGCAATGTGGTGCATTATGTGCTAGAAATGGTGCTCTCGGAATATCGCAATAAGGAATTCCTGAGCCTTGATGAAGATAAACTTCAGGAAAGAATCAAGTTCTACCTTTCGGAATATATGCGCATTTATATGAGCGACAGTGAAAAGGACAGCGTGCGTTTCAGCTATCTTTATTCAAGAATGTTTAAAATCCTTAGCCACCTTTTCCAACGACTCACCGAAGAATTCGGAGACAGTGATTTTGAACCTTGCGAGTTTGAGCTGAGCATAGACAGCGAAAGTGTTGTCAAACCTTTTAAGGTTGAGCTTAAAGAGGGCAGTGTTGAGCTTACGGGAAAAATTGATCGTGTTGACAAAATGGATAAAGACGGCAAAAGATATATCCGCATAGTTGACTATAAAACAGGTGTCAAAGATTTTGAACTCAGTGATGTCTTTTATGGGGTAAATATGCAGATGCTGCTTTATCGTATCAGCATCTGGCGCGGCGGCAGTGAGTTTTATGAAAACATCACTCCTGCAGGTATACTGTACTTCCCTGCTAACCTTTTAAGCTGTGATATAGACAGAAATGAAAGCGAAGAGTCAAAGCAGAAAAAGCTTCTTTCAAGAGGCAAGATGAAGGGTATGCTTGTGCTCGATGATGACAGTATCGAGGCTATGGATAAAAGTAAGCGCGCGGTATTTCTGCCCATTACCTTTGATAAAAAAACAGGTCAGGTAAAGGGCAAGTTTATCACTCTGCCTCAGCTTGAAAAGCTCGGCAAAACCATAGACGACATAATAATAAATATGGGCGACAGTCTGCACGACGGCATAGTTGGTGCAAGACCTCTTTCAGGTTCGGGTAACAGCGAAACCTGTCAGTGGTGCAATTATAAGGATGTCTGCCTTAAGGATAATCCAAAAATCAGATATGCTGAAAAACTCAGTCACGATGACTGTTTAAGAAAACTTGCAGGAGGTGAGGACAGTGGCGAGAGTTTGGACTAAGGCTCAGTCAGATGCTATAAATGCCCTTGACGGCAATGTGCTTGTATCGGCAGCGGCAGGCTCGGGTAAAACCGCTGTTCTGACTCAGCGAGTAATCAACCGACTTACAGTAGGCGATAATCCTACGAGCGTTGACCGACTTCTTATTGTAACATTCACAAGAGCTGCAGCTCAGGAAATGCGGCAGAGAATAGGCGATGCTCTGTCAGAGCTTCTGAAAAAAGATCCCACTAACCGTAATCTTATAAATCAGCAGATGCTTCTGCCATCGGCGAAAATCTGCACCATTGACAGCTTTTGCTCAGACCTTGTGAAAGAAAACTTCCAGGCGCTTGCGATGTCTCCTGATTTTAAAATAGCTGATGAGGGAGAATTACAGATTCTTTCAAAGCAAGCTATGGATATAACCATGGAGCAGATGTATCAGAGCGATGATGATTGCGGATTCAGAAACCTCGGAGAACTTCTTTTCAGTGGCAGAGATGACAAAAAAACTGCAGAAATGGCAGAGAAACTTTATAGTAATTCTGTGTCTTTTCCGTTCCCTGAAAAATGGCTTGACTCTCTTTGTCACGACTATGAAGAAGGCGTGGGCATAAAAGAGAGCACCTATGGCAGAATTGTTATAGACCACCTTAAAAATGCTCTTGAATATTGTATCGACATTGCTTCATCTGTTATTGCAGAGATTGACGGCAATGAAGATTATGAAAGAATTTTATATGACGCCATAACTTCAGATAAGGCTCAGGCTGAATATATGCTCGAAAGAATTGAGTCAGATCAGAGCTGGGATGAAATCAGACGGGCAGTTATGGCTTATGTGCCTGCAAAAAGAAAGAATATCACGGGCGACCTTAAAGAAGATATGACCCTTGATGCTCTTAAAAATAACCGTGACCGAGTCAAAGATGAGCTCAAAGGTCTTGGCGGATATCTTTGCTGCAGTGAAGAGGAATACAATGATGATATGCAGTTCCTCAGACCGATGATAAAAGCGCTGATAAAAACAGCAAAGTTATATAAGCAAAACTTTGACCTGATAAAAAAAGAAAAGAAAGTCGCTGACTTCAGCGATATAACCCACAGAGCCCTTGAACTTCTTGTTGAGGAAACACCTGACGGTTGGCGAAGCACTGCTCTTGCAGAAAATCTCAGAGATAACTTTGATGAAATCCTTATAGATGAATATCAGGACACCAACGCCGCTCAGGATATGCTTTTTACGGCAATATCCAACAACAATCTTTTCAGAGTAGGCGATGTCAAACAGAGCATTTACCGCTTCAGACAAGCTAACCCCGATATATTTATCTCTCTAAAAAATTCATATGAGCCCTATGATAAAGATGCCAATGAGTATCCTGCGAAGATTGTGCTGGGCAACAACTTCCGTTCACGCAAGGGAGTGACGGATATTATCAACTTTGTCTTTTCTCAGATAATGAGCGCTTCTTGCGGTGATATTGACTATAATCAGGATGAAGAACTTGTTTTCTCAGCTTCGTACAGTGAGAAGGATGAACCTGCAGCAGAACTTCATCTGATTGAGTTTGACCCCAAAAACGATGAGGGCGTCGACACAAATGAAGCTCAGGCGCATCATATTGCCAAGGTTATAAAAGATATGATTGATGAGGGCTACAAAGTCAAAGACGGAGACGGCGAAAGACCTATCACCTATAAAGACTTTGCTATTTTAATGAGAGCAACCGGCTCGGGCAAGGGCGTTAAATATGCCGAGGTTATGCGAAACGAGGGCATTCCTTGTTTTACGGAGGTGTCAGGTGAGTTTCTCACTTCTACGGAAATCACTCTCGCGGTCAACATTCTTCGTGTTATTGATAATCCCAAGCAGGATATACCGCTTCTGAGTGTGATGATGTCTCCGGTTTTCGGCTTTACCGCCGATGAAATAAGTGAGCTTCGCATTCAGAGCAGACGCGGGGATATTTATACCTGCCTGATATCAAGTGAAAACGAAAAGGTTAAAAACTTCTTTGAAAAAATCAGATATTGGCGCAATCTCAGTGTATGCCTGAGAGTCAAAGAGCTGCTTGAAGAGATTTATTCCGACACAGCTCTGCCGTCAATTTTTCAAGCTGTTGATCCATCGGGCATAAAACGCGGCAATCTTATGCTTCTTTGCGACTATGCGGATATATATGAAAACTCGGGTTACGGCTCGCTTTCGGGTTTTATTAACTTCATTGATCGTCTCGGAGACAAGCAAAGAGATATTTCAGGCTCGGTCGGTAAGGTAGAGGAAACCGACTGTGTGAAGATTATGACTATACACAAGTCAAAGGGACTCGAGTTCCCGGTTTGCATATTGGCTTCGTGTGCTTCGCAATTTAACAAGAGTGATGAAAAAGAAAGTCTTGTTATCAGCCAGAAATACGGTCTCGGTGTCAAACGCAGAGATATCGAAACTTTTGCACAACACTCGACTCTTTGTCACAGTGCAGTTAAGTTCGGCATAAGAAAAGACAATATCAGCGAAGAAATGAGAGTGCTTTATGTTGCAATGACACGTGCACGCGAAAAGCTCATTATGGTCTATGCCAAAGATAAGGTGCTTGACAAGTGCCGCAAGTACGCTTCAGAGATTTCCGCAAACAAGTCGCAGTTTTCTCCCTATGCCTGCTCAGGTGCAAACGGTTACGGTGAATGGCTGTTGAGCACACTTATCAGACATCCCGATGCCTATGAGCTCAGAGAAAAGGCAGGCATCAGCCACAATATAGCTTTGCCGTCGACGGTGACTTTGAAGATAGTTTACACCGATTTTGTTCCGTACTCTGCCGAAGAGGAAAGCACCGAAGTGATGCAGACAGCCGACGAAGATTTTCTCAGTCTTATAGAAGAAAGAGTGTCTTTCAGATATAAATATGAGGCACTTTCGGGAGTGGTTACAAAGCGAGCCGCATCAGAGACAGATAAGAATTTTATTGACAGAGATTACTTTGCGTCGAGTGAACCGTCGTTTATGAGCACGTCGGGACTTACTGGTGCTGCAAGAGGTGTCGCTACTCATACATTTATTCAGTATGCTGACTATGAAAAAGCAAAGCTCAATGTTGAACAAGAGATTGAAAGACTTCGGGAAAAGGGTATATTGTCACAGCTTGAAGCTGATGCGATAAATAGAGAAGCCATTGAAAAGTTTTTTGCATCATCTGTGTTTGAAAGAATAGAGATGAGCCCTCTTGTTATGAGAGAAAAGAAATTCACGGTCGAAGTGCCTATAAGCGAAGTTTATGAGGGTATGGAAGAATACAGCGATGAAAAGATAATGATTCAGGGTATCGCTGACTGTGCATTCCTTGAAAACGGCAAGCTTGTGGTTGTTGACTATAAGACAGACCGCTTGGGAAACGAAGAACTTTTCAGAGAAAAATATACCTCTCAGGTGCTCATTTATAAAAAAGCCCTCAAAATGTCCACAGGATACGATGTAAGCGGCACTCTGCTTTACTCTTTCCATCTCGGAAAAGAAATCAGCATCGACGGTTAATTTGTCCGTAACAGCAGTGATTTAGCGGTGTTTTCCCTTGTCGCGAGATATCAGGAAAAAATATTTTGAAAATAAATAAAAGAAATTTCAAAAAAATGTTGATTTTTGATTTTGTGTGTGATACAATATCATCCGTTAAATAATGTAATGAAACCGAAATGAGGTGAAACTAATGAAAGATAATCTTCATCCCAACTACGAACAGACTAAAGTAAAGTGTGCTTGTGGCGCTATTATTGAAACAGGTTCAACAAAGAAGGATATGCACGTTGATATTTGCTCAAACTGCCATCCCTACTTCACAGGTAAGCAGAAGCTTGTAGATACAGGCGGACGTGTTGACAGATTCAATAAGCGTTTCAATCTTGCAAAGAACAAATAAGTTTTGTTTTAAAAAATCAGACGGCACAATTTTATGTTGTACCGTCTTATTTTCATTTAGGAGGTGAGTGGCGTGACGGAGTATAAAACCATAAAAGAAGCTTCAAGTGACGAGTTTATCGTTAAAAAGTCGAGATTCATAGGCTATGTTAAGCCTGTTAAAACTCAGGAGGAAGCTCTTGAATTCATAAATGAAATCAAGTCAAAGCACTGGGACGCCACCCACAATGTTTATGCCTACTGCCTCAGAGAAGGGGGAGTCAGACGCTTCAGCGATGATGGTGAGCCTCAGGGTACGGCAGGGATACCCTCTCTGGATGTGCTTTTAAAAGAGGAAGTTGTTGACTGTTGTGTTGTGGTTACAAGATACTTCGGCGGCATAATGCTCGGTGCAGGCGGTCTTGTGAGAGCCTATTCCCACGGTGCGAAAATTGCTCTTGATGCAGGCGGTATTATCACAATGTCCCTTTGCAAAATAGTAAAGGTAAAAACCGACTATAACTTCTACGGCCGTTTAGTACCTCTTATATGCGAAGAGGGCGGTATCGTGGAAGACACACAGTTTACGGATAATGTTGAGGTTGTTTTTAGAATACCTCAGGATAAGGTGCCGTTTTTTGAAAGCAGACTCGTCGATATTTCCTGCGGTAAATTCCACAGCGAGGTCATAGATGAAAAATTCTGCGAAATCTGAAAAGGGAGAGTGCAGACATGTCAGATATAAGACTCAGAACTCTTGAAATTGAAGAAAAAACCTTAAGCAATCAGGCGTTCCTTTGCAAAAACACCAAAGGCAGACTCGTTCCCGAGGGCGAATGCGCTGTGAGAACAGCTTTTCAGCGAGACAGAGACAGAATCATCCACTGCGCGGCCTTCCGCAGACTCAAGCACAAGACTCAGGTTTTTCTTTCGCCTGACAGCGACCATTACAGAACAAGACTTACCCACACCCTCGAGGTGTCTCAGATTGCACGTACAATCGCATCTGCATTGGGACTTAATGAGACTCTCACAGAAGCCATTGCCTTAGGTCACGATCTGGGTCACACACCCTTTGGTCACGCAGGCGAAAGAGCTCTTAATTCAGTATATCCCGAGGGCTTCAAGCACTACGAACAGAGTCTGAGAGTTGTGGATAAAATCGAAAAGCTCAACCTTACCCACGAAGTACGCAACGGCATTGTCTGCCACACAAGAGGCGAAGAAGCCGAAACATTAGAAGGAAGAATTGTAAAACTTGCCGACAGAATAGCTTATATTAACCACGATATTGACGATGCTATCAGAGGCGGAGTTATCAGCGAGGGCAATCTCCCTGCTGAAGCAAAACGCTTTTTAGGTGATACAAAAAGTCAGAGAATCAACACACTTGTTATGTCTGCTATTGAAAATACCGTTGATACGGTACAGCTTGACAGAGATGTGCAGTCGGCCTTTGATATACTTCACGATTTTATGTTTGATAGAGTTTATACAAACCCCGTTTGTAAGGGCGAAGAGGGCAAGGCTATGGCTCTCGTGCAGAAGCTCTATGAGTTTTTCAGCACACATCCCGACGAGCTCCCCAATGAATATATACAAATAGCTTGGAATGAGGGTGCTGAGAGAGCTGCTGTTGACTATATCGCAGGTATGACAGATAGCTATGCGTTAAAAGTTTTCAGCAATTACTTCATCCCCAGCGGCTGGAACGGCTGATAAAAATGCAAAGTGCAGAGAACCCCTCTGTCGGCTCTGCCGACATCTCCCCTTTCAGGGGCGACAAGATACGGTGGCACCTTTGGTGCTATTGTAACGCGGGTGAACCCCGTCGAGGAAACAGCTCTTTTCCCGCCGAATAACAACGCGTTTTGATTACTTTTTGGCGTTAGCAAAAGTAATGCCTGCCCGGCGAGGGCAATAATTGAGCATTATGTATTTACAAAGAAAGGATGGTGTTAATATGGCAGGCAGATTTTCAGAAGAATTTCTCACAGAACTGAGAATGAGATGCGATATAGAGCAGACAATATCTATGTATGTACCTCTTAAAAGAAGAGGTAAAAACCTTGTGGGACTTTGCCCGTTTCATAATGAAAAGACACCGTCATTTACTGTTTACCCCGAATCACAGAGCTATTACTGCTTCGGTTGCGGAGCCGGTGGTGAGGTTGTCAATTTTATAAGACGAGCAGAAAATCTCGATTATTACGAGGCTGTCAAGTACCTTGCTGATAAGGCGGGTCTTGTTATGCCGAATGAGGGCTTCGACAATTCTATGGCAGAGAAGCGCCGCAGAACATACGAGATAAACAAAGAAGCGGCGAGATTTTTCAATGCTTGTCTTTTTTCAGAAGAAGGCAAAGAGGGTCTTGACTATTATAAGTCGAGAGGCATGAAAAAAAGCACAATTACCCGTTTCGGCTTGGGTTATGCGCCTAACAAATGGGACAGCTTGCTTAAATATATGCGAGGTAAGGGTTACTCCTACGAGGAACTTTACGAGGCCAATCTTGCAAACAAAAGCGAAAAAGACGGCAGAGTACGCTTCTACGATTCATTCAGAAACAGAGTTATGGTGCCTATTATTGATGTACGAGGTAACGTAGTGGCTTTCGGCGGCAGAGTACTCGACGACTCAAAGCCTAAGTATATCAACTCATCAGATACTCTTGTTTATAAAAAGAGTCTTGGCGTTTTCGGTCTTAATTTTGCTAAAAATTCAGGTGAAAAATCTCTCGTTTTAGTTGAGGGATATATGGATGCCATTACTCTTCATCAGGCAGGCTTTACCAATGTTATCGCTTGTCTCGGTACTGCTTTTACAGGTGAGATGGCGCATCTGCTTGCACGTTATGCTGATGAGATTCTGCTTTGCTATGACAATGATGAAGCGGGTCAGAAAGCAACTGCAAGAGCTTTAGGTGTGCTGGGTTCAATCGGTATGAAAGTGAGAGTTGTGCACTTAAGCGGCGGTAAAGACCCAGATGAAATTCTTCGTAAATTCGGCCCTGAGAGAGTCAGAAGCTTGATCGACGGTGCGGCTAATGATATTGAATACGGCATACTCGCTGCAAGAAAGAACTTTGATCTTGGTACCAGTGACGGTAAGATGAAATATCTCGATGCAGTTGCGGAGATACTTGCTAATACCAAAAACAATATCGCTCAGGATATTTATTCTTCGAGACTGTCTGAAGAATTAGGTGTCAGCAAGGAATCGATTATTGCGCGTATCAATCAGATAGGCAGAAAAAAGAAATATACCGAAGATAAAAATAAATTCAAAAAAATTCAGCAGGAAGCTATGCGTGAAGCCACAAAGGCAGAAATTGCTTCCGATACCAATATAAAAGTTATCAAAGCTGAAGAATTGCTTATTGCTTTTCTTTATTATAATCCCGATAAATACAGATATGTTGAGGACGATATAGCATCGGAAGATTTTTCCGTCAGCGATAACAAAGCAATATTTAAGGTTTTGTGTGAAAGAATAAAAGAAGAACTCAGCCTTGAATATACTTTCTTTACTGAAAGTCTCACGCCTGATCAGATGAGTGCATTTGTCAAAATGTGCAAAACAAATCAGGAACTCGTCAGCTCAGAAAAAGTCTGCTCCGACTGTATAGAAATCATAAAGGGCAGCAAAAAAAAGAGCGAGGACAAGCAATCGGTCGGCTCTTTAAGTGACGAAGAATATCTGAAATTATTTTCTAAGAAACAAAATAACCAATAAATTAAAAAAACTCTTGCTAAAAAGCGAAATATAGATTATAATATACCAAATAGAAAGGCAAGGAAGTATATTTATGGATAATCATGACAAGGAATTACTCTTAAAAGCTCTTATTGATAAGGGCGTAGCCAACGGAAAAATCAACTCCTCAGAGATCGATGCTGTTATCGTTGAGGCTGACGTTGATATGGAAAAAATGGATGAAATATATTCTAAGCTGGAAAGCAAGGGCGTTGAAATTATTGACGACTTCAGTGACGATTCTCTTGATGATATCACTGTTGATATT
Source organism: Acutalibacteraceae bacterium (assembly GCA_045660525.1). Classification (GTDB taxonomy): domain Bacteria; phylum Bacillota; class Clostridia; order Oscillospirales; family Acutalibacteraceae; genus UBA6857. The sequence continues at coordinate 18,452 of JAZRDY010000107.1, forward strand.
GATGTGCCCAAGGATTATGACAGCGTTACAGTTTCAGCTATAGATGCAAAAAGTGTTATCGACGACCCCGTTAAGGTTTATCTTAAGGATATCGGCAGAGTACCTCTGCTGTCACCCGAAGAGGAAATCGAGCTTGCTATCAGAATCGAAAATAACGACAGAGAAGCTAAGGAAATCCTCACCAAGGCAAATCTTCGTCTTGTTGTAAGTATTGCTAAAAAATATGTTGGCCGCGGGATTATGTTCCTCGATCTTATTCAGGAAGGTAAGTTAGGTGTTATCAAGGCTGTGGACAAGTTTGACCACTCAAAGGGCTTTAAGTTCTCAACTTATGCTACCTGGTGGATCAGACAGTCAATCACAAGAGCTATCGCTGATCAGGGCAGAACAATCCGCATCCCCGTTCATATGGTTGAAACTATCAACAAGGTTAAGAAGGCAAGCAATATGCTTCTTCACCGCGACGGCAAGGAGCCCACTCCCGAAGATATTGCAAAAGAACTCGGTCTCGGTGTTGACAAGGTAAGAGAAATCCTTCGCATTTCTCAGGAGCCCGTTTCACTTGAAACTCCCATCGGTGAAGAGGAAGACAGCCATCTTGGTGACTTCATTCCCGACGAAGATGCACTTTCACCTGCAGATGCTGCAGCTATGACCTTCCTCAAGACTAAGGTTAATGAAGTGCTCGAAACTCTCACACCCAGAGAGGCTGAAGTTTTAAGACTTCGTTTCGGTCTCGGCGAGGGTACACCTCAGACACTTGAAGAGGTTGGTAAGGCTTTCAACGTTACAAGAGAGCGTATCAGACAGATTGAAGCTAAGGCTCTTCGTAAACTCAGACACCCCAGCAGAAGCAAGCATCTTAAAGACTTATAATCTGACAACAACTGTATGGTAGTGTAAAAGCTCCCATACAGTTTTTTGTTTAGAAAATATATTACAGTTTTGTAATTTTTGCCGATATTTCATATAAAATACACAATAGGGAGATATTATATCAATAATAAAATACGGAAGGTGAGAATTTTATGAAGAAACTAACAAAAATTTTGGCGGTATTGCTTGTTTGCGTTACAGTTTTCAGCACAGCTTCTATGGCAGCTGAGGTAAATACTAACGAAGAGACAACTACCGCAGTGCTGGAAGAAACTACCACAGCACAAGAGGAGACAACTTCTGCACAGGAAGAAACCACTACTCAGGTGCAGGAAGAAGCTACTACAGATGCTCAGCAGGAGACTACAACTCTTCCCGATGAGACAACTACTAAAGCCGATGACACTACTACAACAGTGCCAGACGCAGAAACAACAGCACCCGCTGAGGACGAAACAACAACTACTCCCGAGGAAGAGACAACGCAGCCTGAAATAGTGTTGCCCAAGGCTCCGACAGGACTTAAGGTAAGTGGCTCCAACGCCAAAACTTGCACACTTAGATGGGATTACAATAAAGATGCAGACGGCTATGATGTTTTCTTGAAGGTTAACGGCGAATGGGTGTTACAGGAAACTACAAAGGGTACCAGTGGCTATGTACACGACCTTCTTTGCTACAGTGAATACGAAATGGGTGTAAGATCATTTATCCTCGTAGGCGAAGAAAAGTATTACAGCGAGGATATAGCTACCGTTATCTATAATTCACCCAATGAACCATCCTATACTACAATATACTCAACAAAAAGCTATCTTGGCGGTATAGTTTTCAAGTGGCTTACAGAAGCAGGTGTAAGCGGCTACATTCTTTACAGAAAAGTAGATGGTGATTGGAAAAGAATTGCAACAATCCACGACAGTAAGGCCGAAGAATTCGACTATAAATTCACTGATGTGGAGATAGGCAAGGAGTATATGTTTGCTATCAAAACCTTTGTTAAAGGCACAAAGGGCACAAAGTACAGCAAGCTCAGAACAATAACGCTCAGCTATTCTGCTATAGGCAAAACATCTATCGAGGCAACGAAAAAAACATCCTCCTCAATTACTCTCGAGTGGGATAAGGTAGATGGTGCAGTGGGTTATAAGCTGTATAAGTATAACTCAGAAAAGAAAAAATACGAGGCTGTAAAAACAACCTCTAAGCTCAGCTATACGGTCACAGGTCTTGAAGCATCAACTAAATACAGATTCAGAGTAAGAGCATATTATAAGCCTGACGGCAAAACAAAATGGGCTACATACAGTGATTCGATTGCAGTTTATACCGAAAGCAAAAGCGTAAAGGCATCAAGAGTCAGCAAGTATAAGAAATACTTTACTGACGGCGACTGGAGTGTAAAGTCAACAGGTCTCTATGATGAGAACTACGGCACATTTGACTATACCATAGCTGTGAAGGGTAACAAGATTTTTGTAAGATATGACTTCAAAAATAATAAGTTTGTCCGTGATTTTGAATATCTTATTGATGCAGACAAAGAAAAGGTTTATATTATCTTTGATGACGATAAAACTTATGCAATATTAAATGATGAGGATGCTTATATGGCAGCTTACAGTGCTGCAGTGACGGCAATGCTTCTTGATATGTCAGATGCAAAGGGAGTTAAGGCGAAAACCACTCTGCACGGAGGCGAGCTGGCAATAGAGGAGTATTATACAAGCAAGGATTTGGGTATAAAGAAAGCCTATACATTCTATAAGGGCAAACCTGTTTCACTCCTTGTAACCTACGAAGATGGCAGTACCGAAACTTTATGGATATCCAAATTCAATGACACACCGTCAAGCTCTGTATTCAAAATTCCGAGCGGATATAAGAAAATAAAATATTAAACAAAAAAAGCGCTACGTTTTTAATGAACGCGGCGCTTTATTGTTTGACCTATTGCAATTTAAGATAAAAAGTGTTAAACTGTCCATATCACAAACTAAAGGAGAATTTTTATGAAAAAAGCAAAAATTGTCTTTGGTATCATTCTTTGCATTGCTCTTGCAGGATGTGCTGCCTATGGCATTTACACACAAATCGGAGCTATAAAATTCGATGAAATTGTTATGGAAAATGTTCCCGAAAAGAGCGACGAGGCAACACGCGTTATGTCGTTTAATGTGCGCTGTGCTAACGACGGTGAGCAGTCTATTACCAATCGTTCAAAGGTTGCTGTTGAGGTTATCAAACAGTACGCGCCCGACTCATTTGGTGTGCAGGAATGCACCCCGCGTTGGAAAAGAATATTTGCATTCAACCTTGACGGCAAATACGCCTGCGTAGGTGCCGCCAGAGATTATTACGGACCCTTTACCGAATACAGCAGTATTTATTATCTTAAGGATAAATACAATCTTATTGACAGCGGAACTTTCTGGCTCAGTGAAACACCTGAAAAGAGATGGACAAAGAGTTTCGACAGCGCTTGTTACAGAATCGCATCTTGGGCGCTTCTTGAAAATAAAGAGACAGGTGAACGTTATACCCACATCAATACCCACCTTGACCATGTGCTCGAAACCACCAGAGAGTCTCAGATGAAAGTGCTTATCGAGTATGTCAACAAGGTTTCAAACGGCTCTCCCATTATTATGACAGGCGACTTTAATGCCTATGAAGACAGTCTCGTTTATGCAGTTGCCTGCGAAAGCTTCAACGACACCAAAAAGGTTGCTCAGACAAGCGATGAGGGCCGTACATTTACAAGCTATGGCAATAAAGCTGAAGAAAGTCATAAGGGTCCCGGTGCTATTGACTTTATCTTCGCTTCAAAAGAACTCAAGGTTGATACTTATAAAATCATCCGCGACACAGTTCAGGGCATTTATCCTTCAGACCATTATCCCATAGTTGCAGATATTCGTTTGGGTTAATAAGAAAGACCTCCGTTATTAAGCGGAGGTCTTAATTTTTATGGCTTAAAATATTGATTTAATAAAGCTTGTAATCATATTGAAAAAGTCTGCAAGCCAACTGAATATCTTGCTGAAGAAGTCGGTGTCGCTTTCTGACGGAACATCCGGTTCAGCAGTTGTTTCTTCAACGATTATATAAATGCTGAAATGATCTGTGTCAAATACCATATGGCTGCCCTGACGATAAGCATTCATATCTGTGAGTGTGCCGTCTTCATTAACTCTATAAACTTTGTAAATTCCATCCTTTTCCCAATCAAGAGGAAGTTTGACTTTAACAGTTCCGTCAGGCTGAACGTGAACGCCGTCTTTGTTTTTAAGGGTGATGTCGAATGCCTTAAGCAGAGTGTATTCAGTTTCTGATAAAGCATCCTGAACGAGAATATAGTTATCAGTGCCTTTTTCAATGTTATCAACTTCGAAGTCTGTGTCGGGATCGACGGGAGCGATAATGTCAACATCTCCATTTTCGTTTGTTTCGAGAGCTTCGATTTCAAGTTCGTCACAGAAAATGCATTTACGGAAACGAATCATCTGATCATAGTCATAAGTCCATTCACCCTCGAAGAAGTGGGTAAGTTCATATTTGTAACCATTCTCATCGGCAAACTTTTCTGCAGTTGAACCTGAGTGACAGTAAAGGGTAGCCAGGGTTGTAGGTTCATCGAATTGAATCATATTTTCCATTTCTTGTTCAAAAAGAGGATAATACTTGTTCAAACCTTCTTCATCATTCGACCATGATGCAATCATAGCCAATTTAAAATACTTCATAAAGTTTTCGCTAGGCTCACCATCGGGGAATGTAGCTATCACACGACCGAAAGAAACATCATCAGCAAAAACTGTATCCATATCTTTTATATAAATTTTATCAAGAGAATAGCACTCGTCAAAAAGTGACCCGGAGACAAGGTCGACATCTTCCAAAACAGCTTCTTTGAGGGCATAAGACGAACCAAACATATTGCTTATTGATTCACTAGCTTGTACTGTTATTTTCTTAAGGTCAAATGCTGCTCCGATAGCGAATTCGCCGAATGATTTAAGATTTTCGGGAAGTATAAGTTCTTCGAGATTAAGGACCATAACCATTGAAAAAAATCCTATTTGTTCAACTGTTTCGGGAACGATGTATGTTTTAAGTTCTGAACCCTGGGGATAAGATATAAGATGAGTTTTATCCTTGTTGAAAAGCACGCCGTTTTCATCGGTAGAATAATAAGGGTTGTCTTCGTGAACAATATATCTCTTTAAACTAGGCAAAAGGTTGCCGTCATCTTGTTGATATAATTCGAGACTTTTAGGCAAATATATTTCTTCAAGATTGCGGCAAGCATCAAAAGACTCGTATTCAACTTTCTTTATGCCTTCAGATATTATAATTTTTTTTACGTTATGATTTAACTGAAAGCCTGATACGGTATCAACCTTTAAACCGTTGATTTCAGCAGGAATAATAAGTTCGGTATCATCACCTAAATAATTACTGATTCCGACTTCATCACCGTTAACCCAATATTCGAAATCGCCATCTACATACCATTCATAGGCGCTTGCCGTCATAGCCATGACAAAGCACATTACAGTCATAGCTGTAAAAAGAATTAAATTTTTAATAGTTTTTTTCATATTATATCCTCCTTGATATGTTATGTTTCGATTTTATCACTTTTAATTCAAAATATCAATAGTTTTTTCACTAGCGCTCCTACTTCAAATTCGATTTAAATTCATATAAAAACAAAAAGAACTGCTAACCTTAAGTTGCAGTTCTTTATTGGAGCTGATAACCGGATTTGACTCTTGCCGCGCAACGCGGCTTCGGTCATTCGCGGCTCTGACAGTCCACCGGACTGTCATTCACTACCGCTCCTACTTCAAATCCGATTTAAATTCATATAAAAACAAAAAGAACTGCTAACCACTAAGTTGCAGTTCTTCTGTGGAGCTGATAACCGGATTTGAACCGGTGACCTCATCCTTACCAAGGATGCACTCTACCGACTGAGCTATATCAGCATGCTGTTCGACAGCTTTGATATTATAACCTAAAACAAGTGCTTTGTCAATATCAATTTAAAAATAATTTTGAATGCTGATTATTCGGCAGGGTACTGCTGAATGAGGGTAAAATCATTGTTGCTGTAAAGATAAAGATCAAAGGGTTTGGATGTTTTTTTACACTTTTTTACTATGTAATCGGTGCCTTTGCTTTTGCCGTCCCAAAAGATTATAACTTTATCCGCAAGGGAAATAATAAGGTCGTTTCTGATAAGCGGTGCAGTTCTGCCGTAAAGATCATACTCGGGCAAAATATCGGTCAGAAAAATGTGGTGCTTTCGTGCGTACTCTCTTGCAGAGGTGTCGATGCCTTTTGCTCCGCCGGAAAAAATCTCTGTGGTGTTTTCCGGTATGCAATTTTCGGGAATGTCTGCAGTAATACTGCGAGAGCCGACTATTGCAATTTTCACTACATCACTTCCATTTTCTTTATTTATATGGTATTATATCATCCGAAAAATGCTCTTTCAAGGGAAAATTAAAATATTTCTCATTAATTACATATAAAATACACAAAGCATATGTAAAATATGTGACATAGGGATAAAATATATTAAAGTCGGGTGAAATCATGTTTGATATAGTTGAAACGTTGGGTAATACTTATTATTATTCAGCTTTTTCAAATGTTGGTGTGTATAAACTAAATAAGTCTGAGGTGTTGCTCGTAGATTCCTGCGACCACAAAAGAATGGTCAGAAGTCTTGACAATATACTTGAAAAAAACGGCCTCAGGGTTAAAACTATAATTGATACTCACTGCCATGTTGACCATATTGCAGGTAACAAGTTTTTCTATGATAAATACGGTTGCGATATTTTAGCTTCAAAAGGTGAGCAAGGCTTTATTGCTTACCCTGACAGAGAACCTCGATTTTATTATAGTGGCATCAACACTGATAAAACACGAAATCCTTTCTTTATGACAGAGCCGAGTGATGCTAAGGAGATAACCCCTGAAAACACTCCCGAGGGTTTTGAGATTATTCCGCTTCCGGGCCACTCTTTTGATATGATCGGTGTTCGTACCCCCGATGATGTGGTGTTCCTTGCAGATGCTATCCTTTCAAAGAAGACCTGGGATGAATACAAATTGCCGTTTTTTTATAGCGTAAATGAAAGTCTGCAGACTCTTAAAGATATTCAGAATATCAAGGCCAAGCTGTTTGTGCCTGCTCACGACTCGCCGTTTAATGATATACGCGAGCTTGCCGAATACAATATAAAAAGTATGAAGCATAAAAAAGAGCTTATATATGATGTATGTGAGGGTAAAAGCTTTGAAGAGATATTTTCTGATGTGCTTGATAAACTTGAGCTTAAGATTATGACTCCTAAATATCCTATGTATGCGGTGATGGTAAGAAACTTTTTGCAGAGCCTTGTGGAAGATGAAGCGATTCACGCTACACTTGAAGACGCAGTGCTGGTTTATCACAGATTATAAAAAGATAAAATATAGTGTTTAAAGCAACTTTTTAAGATTTTTCAAAAAAAGTTGCTTTTTTCTATTGACTTTTTTTAGCAGTAGTAGTATATTGATGATAGTGATTAGCACTCGAATATAAAGAGTGCTAAAACATAGCAAAGAAGGACGGTGAAACAATGGAACTCGGCAAACGTAAAGAACTGATACTCGCTGCAGTAGTTGAACACTATATCAGCACAGGCGAACCTATCGGTTCAAAGATGCTTATGCAGACACTTCCGATTTCTGTTTCATCGGCAACTATCAGAAACGAAATGTCAGAGCTTTCGGAAATGGGACTTCTCGAACAGCCACACACATCAGCCGGCAGAGTACCCTCACAAAAAGGTTACAGATATTACATCGATAACCTGATGAACAGAGACACACTCAGCGATGATGAGATGTTTATGATGAAAAATGAGCTTGAACGCTCAATGGGCAGTCCCGATAAGCTTCTGAGCAAAGCAGGCGAGATGCTCGCCAAGATGACAGGTTGTGCCGCGCTTTCAACCACTCCCACAGATGAGGGTGCAGTTATAAAGCACATCGAGCTCGTTCCCGTGGGCACTAAAATTGCAATGGTGGTTATGATGACTTCGGGCGGCGTAATCAAAAACGGCATCTGCAAAACCGAAACAGAAATCACACGTGATATGGTTGATACTTTCTACGATATAGTCAGAGAGTGCTTTATCGGCAAACCCGTTAGCGATGTGGGCACTGTAATGATACAGACTCTTGTTGCTTCACTGGGAATGAATGCTCTTGCAATGTCACCGCTTTTTGTGGTGCTTGCAGACATAGCCAATCAGGCGCTTCAGGCTGAAATTAAGCTTGAGGGTGAGCAGAATCTTCTTCATCACAGAGAGTTCGGCAGTGACATCTATGATATGATGCAGTTCTTCGATGAAAAAGATAAGCTCGAAAGAGCTATCACAGACGGTGACAACAAAGGCTTGCAGGTTATCATCGGTAAGGAAAACAAATACCGTCAGCTTGAAAATTCAAGTATGATTATTGCAAGATATAATGTGGGCGGTCACGACGGCGGCGCAATCGGCATCATCGGCCCCACAAGAATAAATTATGCTAAACTCATACCGAGTATAGAATATCTGACAGACCTTGTCGGAAAATTATTGACAGACACTTTGGAGGATGAATAATGGCAAATACAGATAAAGAACAAGAAGTAGTTGAAACTGCTGAGAACACTGCCGAAGAGGCAGCTGATGTGGCAGACAACAAAATTGCAGAGCTCGAAAAAGAGCTTGCAGCTTCAAAAGAAGCACACATCAGAACCCTTGCAGAATATGACAATTACAGAAAACGCACAGCTAAAGAAAAAGAGAATACATGGGTTGATGCAAAAGCAGTCTGCATCGCAGAGCTTCTTCCAATGCTCGACAATTTTGACAGAGCTTTAGGTGTGACTGATTCAGATTTTGAATCATATAAAAAAGGCGTTGAAATGATTTATCAGGGATTCTGCGAAACACTTAAGAAATTAGGCGTTGAAGCTTTCGGTGAAGAGGGCGACGAATTTGATCCCAACTTCCACAGTGCAGTAATGCACGTTGACGATGAGTCTCTCGGTGAAAACGTACTCGCTCAGGTATTCTCAAAAGGATACAAGCTTGGCGAGAAAGTATTAAGACCTGCAATGGTCAAAGTAGCTAACTAAAGCGAATAGCTTTTAGAATAAACATACAATAATAAAAAAGAAAACAAATTCAATTTTTTGGAGGTAAATATTATGGCAAAGATTATCGGTATCGACTTAGGTACAACAAACTCATGTGTAGCAGTTATCGAAGGCGGCGAAAGCGTAGTAATCGCTAACGCAGAAGGCGCAAGAACAACTCCCTCAGTAGTAGCTTTCTCAAAGACAGGCGAAAGAATGGTAGGCCAGGTTGCTAAACGTCAGGCTGTTACAAACCCCGACAGAACAATCGCATCAATCAAGAGACAGATGGGTTCAAACTATCACGTTTCAATCGACGGCAAAAATTATACTCCTCAGGAAATCTCAGCTATGATTCTTCAGAAACTCAAGAGCGATGCTGAAGCTTATCTCGGCGACACAGTAACAGAGGCAGTTATCACAGTTCCCGCTTACTTCACAGATGCTCAGCGTCAGGCTACAAAAGACGCAGGTAAGATTGCAGGTCTCGAAGTAAAGAGAATCATCAACGAACCCACAGCTGCAGCTCTTGCTTACGGCATTGACAAGGAAACCGACCAGAAGGTTATGGTTTATGACCTCGGCGGCGGTACATTCGACGTTTCGATCATCGAAATGGGCGACGGTGTTCAGGAA
>JAZRDY010000108.1:0-5042 GCA_045660525.1 Acutalibacteraceae bacterium
GTTCCCACATCAGCAGGTACAGGCTCAGAGGTTACCCCCTTCGCAGTTATCACAGACGAATCAACAGGTGTTAAGTATCCTCTTGCTGACTATGAGCTTCTTCCGAATATGGCAATCATCGATACAGATTTCCATATGTCAGCTCCTAAGGGTCTTACAGCTGCATCCGGTATCGACGCTGTAACACACGCAGTTGAAGCTTACGCAGCAATGGTTGCAACAGACTATACAGACGGTCTTGCACTTCAGGCTCTCAAGAATATCTTCAGATATCTTCCCCGTGCATACGAAAACGGTCAGACAGACGTTGAAGCAAGAGAAAAGATGGCTAACGCTGCTACAATGGCAGGTATGGCATTCGCAAATGCATTCCTCGGTGTATGTCACTCAATGGCACACAAACTTGGTGCTTTCCACCACCTTCCTCACGGTGTTGCAAATGCACTTATGATTGAAGAGGTTCTTCGCTTCAATGCAAGTGAAGCACCCGCAAAGATGGGTACATTCTCACAGTATGATCATCCCCATACTCTTGCACGTTATGCAGAAATCGCTGATTACCTTGGTCTCGGCGGTACAACTGATACCGAAAAGCTTGAAAATCTTATCAAAGCTATCAACGACCTTAAAGCAAAGGTTGGCATCAAGGAAACAATCAAAGACTACGGTGTTGATGAAAAGGTATTCCTTGACAATCTTGATGAAATGGTTGAGCAGGCATTCGATGATCAGTGCACAGGTGCTAACCCCCGTTATCCCCTTATGAGCGAAATCAAGCAGATGTATCTTAATGCTTATTATGGTAATCACTTTGTAGAAACCAAGAAACCCACTGCATCTGATGTTGCAGCACCCGCTGCGGTTGATGAAGTAAAAGTAACCTACCGTAAAGGTAAGAAAGCATAATTGAAGGAGGAAGACGACAATGAAACTTGAGAAAATTATAGCTGTAAGAAATAACAAAACTATCTATCGTGATGGTGATAAGAGCATTAAGGTGTTTAACGAAGGCTTTTCAAAAGCTGACATTTTGAATGAAGCTTTAAATCAGGCAAGAATTGAAGAAACAGGACTCAATATTCCTAAAGTATTGGAAGTTACTATGGTGGAAGGAAAGTGGGCTATCGTCTCAGAGTTCATTAAGGGTAAGACTTTGGCTCAGCTTATTGAAGAGGAACCGGAGAAGAAAGATGAGTACCTTGCTTTTCTTGTAGATCTTCAGCTTGAAATGCATAGTAAGACTTGTGCTCATCTTAACAAATTAAAGGATAAGATGAATCGCAAGATCAGCGAATCTACTTTGGATGCTACTACCCGTTATGACCTTCATACCCGTCTTGAAGGTATGCCAAAACACAATAAAGTTTGTCACGGTGATTTTAATCCCTCAAATATTATCATTACTGAAGATGGTACAGCATATATTCTTGACTGGTCACATGCTACTCAGGGTAATGCTTCAGCAGACGCTGCAAGAACATACCTTCTCTTCTGGCTTAATGGCGATATAGAAGGCGCAAAAACATATCTTGATATGTTCTGTACAAAGAGCAATACAGCAAAACAGTATGTACAGAAGTGGATGCCGATTGTTGCTGCATCACAGTCAGTTAAGGGCAATGAAAAAGAAAGAGAATTTCTTCTTTCTTGGGTTGACGTTGTTGATTACGAATAATCATATAAGGAGAACAAGATAATGAAAATTACAGTATGCATCGGCTCTTCATGCCATATTAAAGGTTCACGTCAGGTAGTTGAACAGCTTCAGTATCTTATCAAGGAAAACAATCTTGGTGATAAGGTTGAGCTTGGCGGTACATTCTGCATGGGCAAATGCCAGCAGGGTGTCTGTGTAACAGTAGATAACGATTTCTTCTCAGTTACTCCTGAAACAGTAGAAGAATTCTTTTATAAGAACGTAAAGGAAAAGGTATAATATGCTGATTCAGGTTTGTGTAGGCAGCTCCTGCCACTTAAAGGGTTCTCCTGAAATTGTGGAGCTTCTGCAAAAAGCCGTCAGTGATTATCATCTTGAAGACGAGGTTGCACTTGCCGGCAGTTTTTGCATCGGTAAGTGTAACCGTATTGGTGTTACTATTCAGATTGATGATGATATTCACACTGGTGTCACAAAAGAATGCTTCAAAGAATTTTTTGAGGAGAATGTGCTTAAAAAAATCCAAAGCGAAGGGAAGTAACGGGTTATGCCAAACTGTTTGACATTAAAAAAATCAAACTGTAAAAACTGCTATAAATGTATTCGCCATTGCCCTGTAAAGGCAATCCGTTTTTCGGGAAATCAGGCTCATATAATTGGCAATGAGTGCATTCTCTGTGGTCAGTGTTTTGTTGTGTGTCCTCAGAACGCAAAGGAAATCGTGGATGAAACCGAAAAAGTAAAGGTTCTTCTTCAGACAGGTGACCCCGTAATTGTTTCTCTTGCACCTTCATTTATTGCGAATTACGACGGTGCCGGTATTAACTCAATGAGAAAAGCTCTTAAAAAACTGGGCTTTTATGATGTTGAAGAAACTGCAATTGGTGCAACGATCGTAAAAAATGAATATGAAAGAATGATCGCCGAAGAGGAAAGAGATATAATTATTTCCTCCTGTTGTCATTCAATCAATTTGCTTATTCAGAAACACTATCCGTCAGCACTTCCTTATCTTGCTGATGTTGTTTCGCCTATGCAGGCACACTGTGACGATATTAAGCAGAGATATAAGAAAGCAAAGACAGTTTTCATCGGACCTTGCGTTGCAAAGAAGGACGAAGCAGAGCATTATGAGGGTATTGTTGATGCCGTGCTTACCTTTGAAGAATTGACAGAGTGGTTAAAATCTGAAAATATTGAAATCGAACCTGAAACAGATAATGACATTTGCTCTCGAGCAAGATTTTTCCCGACAACAGGCGGTGTGCTTAAAACAATGGCACAGGAAAACACCGGTTACACATATCTTGCTCTTGATGGTGTTGAGAATTGCATTGCAGCTCTTAAAGATATAGAAGGTGGCAAAATTCACAAATGCTTTATTGAGATGTCTGCTTGTGTAGGCAGTTGTATGGGCGGTCCAGTTATGGAAAAATACCACCATACCGAAACAGTTAGAGATTACATTACAATTACAAATTATGCAGGTTCAAAAGACTTTGAAGTTTCTCAGCCAAAGGCGATAAATCTCAAAAAACATTTTGAATTCATTGAACAGCGTTCGCCTCAGCCTTCTGAGTATGAAGTCAATAATGTCCTTCGTCAGATGGGTAAATTCAAGCCCTCACAGGAACTTAACTGCGGTTCGTGTGGTTACAACACCTGCCGAGAAAAGGCAATTGCCATTATTCAGGGCAAAGCAGAAAGTTCAATGTGCCTTCCGTTCCTCAAAGATAAAGCAGAAAGTTTTTCAGACACAATCGTTAATAATTCTCCCAATGGACTTATCGTTCTTAATGACCAGCTTGAGGTTCAACAGATCAATAAAGCGGCAAGAGAAATTATGAATATCCGTTATGCTTCTGACGTTCTCGGAACTCAGGTTATAAGAATTCTTGATCCTACACCTTTTATGAAGGTTCGTGATACTGGTGTTGGAATTCATAATGAGCGTGTATATTTCGCTGAGTACAAGCGTTATGTAGAGCAGACAATCGTTTATGACCGTGATTCAAGACTTCTGGTTGGTATTATGCGTGATATAACGGAAGAACAGTACGCAAAGGAAAGAAAGGACAATATCAGTAAGCAGACTGTTGAAGTTGCTGATAAGGTTGTTGAAAAACAAATGCGAATTGTTCAGGAAATTGCCTCACTTTTGGGTGAAACTGCTGCGGAAACAAAAATCGCACTTGCAAAATTAAAGGAGTCGATTTCTGATGAATGATTTATGTGCAGATATCGGTTACAAAAGTATAAATCATCACGGTGAAGAGCTTTGTGGAGACCACGTTGACATAGTTGAGCCGAGCGATGATTCAACGGTTATTGTGTTGTCGGACGGACTCGGCAGCGGTGTAAAAGCAAGTATTCTTTCTACTCTTACATCCAAAATTATTTCAACTATGCTCGCAGAAGGATTGTCACTTGAAGAATGTGTTGAAACAATTGCAGCAACTCTGCCTGTTTGCTCAGTAAGAGGAGTTGCTTATTCAACATTCACAATCATACATCTTAAAAACAATCAGACTGCTGAGCTTATTCAGTACGATAATCCTCACGCGATTGTTATCCGTGATGAAAAAAACTGGGATTACCCGAAAACGGAAATGAATATCGGCGGTAAGAAGATATTCAAATCCGTTATAAATCTTCAGGAAAACGACGTATTTGTTGCTATGAGTGACGGTTGTCCTCATGCAGGAATCGGTATTTCCTATAATTTCGGCTGGAAAAGAGAAGATATTATTGATTTTATCGAAACGCTTATTCCTGCCGGTTACACAGCAAAAACACTTTCGACAATGCTTGTTGACGAGTGTGATAAACTTTACGGTCATAAACCTGGCGACGATGCAACAGCTTGCGTTGTGCGAATCAGGAGAAGGGTTCCGATGAATATGCTCTTCGGCCCTCCTTCAAACCGTGATGATGCCGACAGAATGATGTCGCTCTTCTTCTCAAAAGAAGGAAAGCACATTATTTGTGGAGGAACAACTTCCTCGATTGCCGCAAAATTCTTGAGAAAACCTCTCAAACCATCGCTTATATTTGAGCAGAGCGATGTTCCTCCAACAGCGGAACTCGAGGGAGTTGACCTTGTAACAGAAGGTGTTATTACAGTTAACAAGGTAGTTGAATATGCCGAGGATTACCTTGGTGAAAATAAATTTTATGAGCATTGGAGCTTCAAGCGAGACGGTGCATCGCTTATCTGCCGCCTTCTGTTTGAAGAAGCTACGGATATCAACTTTTACGTAGGTCGTGCGATTAACCCTGCTCATCAGAATCCCGATCTGCCCATCAATTTCAACATCAAGATGAATCTTGTTGAGGAGCTCTCAAAGGCTCTTAAGAAAATGGGTAAAAGAATCAAAGTAAGTTA
>JAZRDY010000109.1:0-7679 GCA_045660525.1 Acutalibacteraceae bacterium
GATCAAGCTGAGTTATATACATTAATATTCACAAAACTATTGACAAATATACATGAATATGTATAATAATTCTATTGTGTGCATTGAATATGCATAAATATCCCCTTAAAGAAGGTTTTTCTATGAATAAAATTAAAGTCTTTATAGACGGTCAGGCCGGTACAACAGGTCTGCAATTAAAAAGCAAATTGGTAAATCACCCCGGTGTGGTTTTACTCCAGATAGATGAAGATAAGCGTAAGGATGCTTCTGAAAGAAAGCGCCTTATGAATGAAAGCGACGTTGTATTTCTTTGTCTGCCTGATGCTGCGGCAATTGAAGCAGTGAAGCTTGTTACCAACCCCAAAACCGTAATTATAGATGCAAGCACTGCCCACCGCATTGCTGATGGCTGGACTTACGGATTTCCCGAGCTTTCAGATAAGCATTTTGAAGCTATAAAAAATGCCAAGAGAATTGCTAACCCCGGTTGTCACGCTACAGGCTTTATTTCCATTATTTATCCCTTGGTTAATAGTGGCATTTTACCCTCGGATTATCCCGTAACCGCCCATAGTATTACAGGTTATAGCGGTGGCGGAAATAAAATGATAGCCGATTATGAAGACCCTGACAGAGAAGAAGAAATCGGTACTCCGAGACAGTACGGTCTGACTCAGATGCACAAACATCTGCCCGAAATGAAAACTGTTACCGGTCTTGATAGTGAGCCCGTTTTCAATCCGATAGTCAGTGACTTTTATTGCGGTATGGCTGTATCGGTACCTCTTTACACCAAACTTTTAAATAAGCAAATGAGCGCTGATGAGCTTTATGAATTCTTCAGCGATTATTATAAAAACAGTGAATTTATTTCAATACATAAGGCTCCCGAAAGCGGTTTTCTTCCACCTATCGGCCTTGAGGGTACCAATAAGATGAAAATTCACGTTTGCGGCAATAGCGACAGAGTAACAATTACATCTGTTTTCGATAATCTCGGCAAGGGAGCATCATCAGCCGCTATTGAAAATATGAATATTGCTATGGGCTTTGATATAGCAACAGCGCTTTAAGAAAGAAGGTTAAACTTATGAAATATATTGACGGCGGTGTTACTGCGGCTAAAGGTTTTAAGGCATCAGGTATTCACTGTGGAATCAGAAAAAATCAGATTAAAAAAGACCTGGCGATGATAGTCAGCGAGACAAAGTGTGCTGCTGCGGCAGTGTACACTCAGAATAAGGTTTACGGTGCGCCTATAACTGTAACAAGAAACAACATTGCTGACGGCTATGCTCAGGCTGTTATATGCAACAGTGGCAATGCAAACACTTGCAATGCTGATGGTGTCGAAAAAGCTGAAATGATGTGCGATATCGCCTCAAAGGCTCTCGGTGTTGACAGTAAAGATGTTATCGTAGCTTCAACGGGTGTTATTGGTATGACTCTTGATGTGACTCCTATTGCTGAGGGAACTCCTGAGCTCGCTGCTCAGATGAGCGAAAAGGGTGGTCACGACTGTGCTGAAGCAATTATGACAACTGACACTCTGCCTAAAGAAGTTGCGGTTGAAATGGAAATCGGTGGTAAAACCGTAACTCTCGGCGCTTGCTGTAAGGGTTCAGGTATGATTCACCCTAATATGGCTACTATGCTTTGCTTCATGACAACTGACTGCAACATCTCATCAGCATATCTGCAGAATGCACTGAGTGAAGTTGTAAAAGATACATTCAATATGATAAGTGTTGACGGCGATACCTCAACAAATGATATGGTTTGCATTATGGCAAACGGCAAGGCTGATAACCCACTTATTGATGCGGACTCTGCTGATTTTGAAATTTTCAAGCAGGCGCTTATGGCTGTATCTGTCAAACTCTCACGCCTCATTGCAGGTGACGGTGAGGGTGCACAACGACTTTTAGAGTGTACTGTTAAGAATGCTCCCGATGAAGTGACAGCCAAGAAAATAGCAAAGAGCATCATCTGCTCATCACTTGTTAAAACTGCTATGTTCGGCGCCGATGCTAACTGGGGCAGAATTCTCTGTGCTATCGGCTATACCGAGGGTGACTTCAAGGTTGACGAAATCGAAGTTTCACTTTCATCCTGTAAGGGTACTGTTAAGGTTTGCGAACACGGTGCAGGCATCCCGTTCAGTGAAGAAAAGGCTAAAGAAATTCTTCTTGAGAGTGAAATCACTCTTGACGTAAATATGAATCAGGGTAGCTTTGATGCCACAGCGTGGGGCTGTGATCTGACTTATGATTATGTTAAAATCAATGGCGACTATCGTACATAAGAGGTGCTTAAAATGAACTCAATTAATCCTGCAATGAAAGCTCAGATATTGACTGATGCTTTGCCTTATATACAAAAATACTACGGCAAAACTGTTGTTGTTAAATACGGCGGCAATGCTATGATTAACCCTGAGCTTAAATACGCTGTTATGAGCGATATTATTCTTCTTTCACTTGTTGGCATCAAGGTTGTTCTTGTTCACGGTGGCGGCCCTGAAATCAGTGGTATGCTCAAGAAACTCGGCATTGAATCAAAGTTTGTCAACGGTCTGCGTTATACCGATAAGGACACTGCCGAAGTTGTGCAGATGGTGCTTTCAGGTAAGACTAACAAAGATTTAGTCTCTCTCATTGAAACTGAGGGTGGCAAGGCTGTTGGTCTTTGCGGTATTGACGGTGCAATGATTAAGTGTGTCAAAAAAGCTGATGACGGCTTTGATTACGGTTATGTAGGTGAGATAACGGAAATTGATCCTGCTCCCATTGCTAAGGTTCTCGAAGAAAGCTATATTCCCGTAATTGCTACTGTAGGTATCGATGATGAGGGTCAGGTTTATAACATCAATGCTGACACCGCTGCGGCTGAAATTGCAGCTGCTCTTGGTGCTGAAAACATTATCACTCTTACTGATATTCCCGGTCTTCTTCGTGATGTTAACGATGTTTCAACTCTTATCAGTGAGATTCACGTTGATGAGGTTTCTTCACTTATCGACAGCGGTATTATCTCGGGCGGTATGATACCCAAGATGCTCTCTTGTGAAAAGGCTGTACGCTCAGGCGTGAAGAAAGCCGTTATGATTGACGGCAGAGTACCGCATTCAATCTTGATTGAAATGTTTTCAAGTGAGGGTATTGGTACCCTTATGACAAAGTGAGGAATGACTATGAGTAATTTTGATATTTTAATGGGCCAGGATAAAGAGTTTGTTGCCAATACTTATGGCAGATTTCCGGTTGCAATAAAAGAGGGCAAAGGCGCTCTTTGCAAAGATTTCGACGGTAAAGAGTACATCGACTTTTCAAGCGGCATCGGTGTAAACTCTCTCGGCTTCTGCGATGAGGGTTGGGTGAGTGCTGTAACCAAACAACTGACAACCTTACAGCATATATCTAATCTTTACTATACCGAGCCTTGTGTAAACACAGCAAAGCTTCTCTGTGAAAAAACCGGTATGAAGAAAGTCTTCTTTTCAAACAGCGGTGCCGAAAGTAATGAGGGTGCTATCAAGTGTGCGAGAAAATACAGCTTTATGAAATACGGCGAGGGCAGAAACAAGGTTATAACTCTCATCAATTCTTTCCACGGCAGAACTGTGACAACTCTTGCTGCAACAGGTCAGGATGTATTTCATAAGTATTTCTTCCCTTTTACAGAGGGCTTTGAGTATGTAGAGGCTAATAACATTGATGCGCTTAAAGAAGCGATTGATGATAAAACCTGCGCTGTTATGATGGAGCTTATTCAGGGTGAGGGTGGCGTTATGCCTCTTGATAAAGAATATGTCAAGCAGGTAAGAGCACTTTGCGATGAAAATGATATTATTCTTATTGTTGATGAAGTGCAGACAGGTGTCGGCAGAACGGGTAAGCTCTTTTGCTTCCAAAACTATGATATAACTCCCGATGTTGTGACAACTGCTAAGGGTATTGGCGGCGGTCTGCCTCTCGGCTGTGTTATGTTTTCAGAAAAAAACGAAAATGTTTTAGTTGCAGGCGACCACGCAACAACCTTCGGAGGTAATCCCGTAGCAACTGCAGGTGCCGAATATATCCTTAAGACTATGGATGATGCTTTCCTTAATGAGATTGCAAAGAAAGGGGAGTATATGAGAGAAAAAATTCTCGCTATGCCCCACGTTGTCGGTATTGACGGTCTAGGTCTTATGATGGGCATTCGTCTTGATGATGGTGTAATCAGCGCAGATATTGTTAAAAAAGGTATCGCTAATGGTGTACTTCTTCTTACTGCCAAGGCCAAGGTAAGACTTCTTCCTCCTCTTAATATCACTTATGATGAAATAGACAGAGGTTTAGAGGGACTTCGAAAGGCATTAAGTGAATAAATTTGTTGAAACGGATGTAATTTTTAATACATCCGTTTTATTTTTTTATTGAAAATATAAAAACATTATGATATAATCTTTAGGAATGTAAATTTGTTTGGGATTGTTTGTCCTAAGTTTATTAGAAAAGGAGAAAACTATGAAAATCAGCTTGAACGGTTTATGGGAATTTAAAAAAGTTTCCGATTCAAAATGGATGAGTGCAACAGTACCCGGCTGCAACTATCTTGACCTTATGGATAACGGTGTTATTGCAGATCCTTTTGTCGGAATGAACGAAAAAGATTGTTACTTTGTTGCCCAGACAGATTGGGAATACGCTAAGACAGTTGAGCTCACTTCAGAAGATCTGGAACATCAGGAAGTTTATCTTAAGTGCGATATGCTTGATACACTCTGCGATGTTTTTGTTAACGGCACAAAAATTGCCTATACGGAAAACTGCCATATCAGATATGCTTTTGAAATCAAGAGATATCTTAAGGTTGGCGAAAATACTTTCAGATTTTTATTCCGTTCACCTGTTAATTATGTAAATGAAATAGCTAAATCAAAACCCGTGCCTCCCAATGCTAACGGTCAGAACGGTGTTTGTTTTGTCCGTAAACCGCAATGCCATTTCGGTTGGGACTGGGGCCCCGTACTTCCGCCATCGGGTATTTCCGGAGATATCTATCTTCAGAGTGTGGACTGTGCCGAGATAACAGAGATTATCACTGTTCAGAAACACTATGATAATAAAGTAGATGTTGATGTTAAAACTGTTATCAGAAAGCTTGATGATAAAGCTTCTGATTGCATTATCACTCTCACTTGTCCCGACGGCAGTGTAAAGACACTTGAAGCTGAAGAAGGTGTTTTCACAATTGAAAATCCCGAACTTTGGTGGACTTATGAGCTTTCAGGCAAAGACAAACAGCCTCTATATACTGTCAAGGCTCAGGTTGTTGCCGGTGGCAATGTAATAAGTGAAAAAGAAATCAAAATCGGTCTTCGTACTCTTTATCTTGACAGAAGCCGAGATAAGTGGGGTCTTAACTTCCAATTTGTACTCAACGGAGTGCCCGTTTTCGCTAAGGGTGGTAACTATATTCCTTCAGACAGCTTTATTACTCGCTTTGATAATGAAAAGCTTAAAGCTATGCTTGAAGCTGCCAGATTTTCCAATTTTAACATTATTCGTGTATGGGGCGGCGGATATTACGAAAGCGATGATTTCTATAACCTTTGCGACGAGATGGGTATTCTTGTATGGCAGGATTTTGCTTTTGCTTGTATGCCTTATCCGTTCTTTGAAGAAGATTTCCTCGGAAATGTTAAAAATGAAATCGAAAGCAATGTAAAACGTCTCAGACATCACGCTTCTCTTGCACTCTGGAGTGGTAACAACGAAATCGAAACCATGTCCGGCGGCTGGATGAATATGAGAAAGTACATAAAATGGACAGAGATTTTCTTCTATCAGATTCTTGAAAAAGAAATCAGAAAATATGATACTGTTACATCATTTATTCCCGGTTCACCCTGCGGAAGTGCTTACGGCGAAGGTATTAACAGCGATAACGTGGGCGATACACACCTTTGGAGTGTATGGCATGGTATGGCTTCAATGAAAGAATACAGAAACAGAATGACACGTTTCTGCAGTGAGTTCGGTTTTGAGAGTCTTCCTGATATCAAGTCAATCAGACTTTTTGCCGACGAAAAGGACTATAGTCTCGACAGTGAAGTTTTCACCAACCATCAGAAATGCGGCAGCGGTAATGATAAGATGTTCTATTATATCCGCACAAGATTTAAGCTTCCTCAGAACTTTGAAGATTTTATCTACTTATCTCAGGTAACTCAGATGGAATGCATCAGTGATGCTACTGAACATTGGAGAAGAAATAAGGGTCGCTGCAACGGTGCAATATATTGGCAGTTTAACGATTGTTGGCCCGTTTGCTCCTGGGCGAGTATCGACTATTACGGCAACTATAAGGCATTGCAATATACTGCAAGACACTTTAACGCTCCTCTCAGCGTATCGGTTGAAGATACTGCCGATTATGTGAAAATACACGTTCTTAACGATTTAAACGAAAAACAGCAGGTAACCGTTCGTTATGATATATTTGATTTTTCAAGAGGTATTGTAAAGAGCGAAGAAAAAGAAATTAAAGTTGAAGCTGTTAAGAATGAGGAAGTATTTACCTTGTGGGCAGAGGATCTCAGAAAGAAGTTCAGCTTGAAAAAATCAGGTGTACTCGTAAGACTTTATAAAGACGGCGTGGTAGTTTCCAGAAAGACTTTCCTGTTCTCACAAGAAAAGAATCTCCTTCTGCCTAAGACAAAGCTTACTTTTGATGCAGAGGCACAGGGTGATAAGATTGCTGTTACCGTAGCTGCCGATAAATTCGCCAGACTTGTCTGCGTTTCTTCAGATATTTCTCTCAAACCTTTCAGCGATAACTATTTCGATCTGCTCCCCGGTGAAAGTAAAACAATAACAATTCCGCTTGAAAACGGAATTGACGAAAAAGAGCAGCTTGATGCGATAAAAGCAATATCTCTTACTGATATTCCGACAAGAAAGATAACTAAGAAAGAACTGTTCCGTCAGGCTAAGATGATGCTTTCACCAATGAATATCGGTAACTGTGCGTTCCACAGATCAGTTCCTAAAGATGTAAAACTTGATTGATGTTGAATTGTAAAGACACTATGATAAAACCCTAAGGAGGCTACTTATGAAGTATCAGATTAAAAAGCTTTTAATCAATAATTTCGATGTATATGAAGAAAACAAACTCGCTGCGAGAAGTTATTTTATACCTTATGGCGATAAAGAAGTTCTCAGTGAAAAAACTGCTCTTAACGAGCGATTCGGATCAGATATGGTAACAGTACTTTCAGGTGAATGGGACTTCAGATATTATAAGCAGATTTCTCGTTTGCCTCATATCATTGATACAGAATCAATAACATTTGATAAGATTTCAGTTCCGTCAGTATGGCAGAGAACAGGTTATGAACAACCTTGCTATCTCAATACAAGATACGAGTTCCCGATGACTTTGCCTAATGTACCAGATGAAATGTCAGCAGGTGTGTATGTCAAGAAGTTTACAATCAAAGACAAGAGCAATCCTGTTATTACTTTCCTCGGTGTGTGCTCAAGCCTGACACTTTATGTCAACGGAGAATATGTAGGCTACAGTGAAGGCAGCCATAACAGCGCTGAATTTAACCTCAAAGACTACGTTGTTGAGGGTGAAAACGAGCTGCTCGCAATTGTTACAAAGTGGTGTAACGGTACATATCTCGAATGTCAGGATATGTT
>JAZRDY010000110.1:0-4344 GCA_045660525.1 Acutalibacteraceae bacterium
CGACATACAAAAACTGCTTACTAATCAGTACATCTTGCACAAAAAAAGGGACACTCACTTCGCCGACACCCCATAAGGCAGTATTTGTTTCTCGAACAAAATTCCCTGTATTTTTGCCAAAAGCCTCGCAAGGCGACAGCCTTGCTGCGTTTTGTGGCTTCAACACAAGAAATTTTTAGTTCTTACGAAACTGCAAAGCACTTTAAAAAGCGAAATAACCTTGCAAGAAAAGGCGAAAATCACCGATAATGCTGACGCATATCGGTGATTTTTAACGCATTATTGTGATGTTAGTTCACTTTTTAAAGAAATACTTCCTTATGGGGCGTCGGCGTTTGACGCGTGGTTGTTTGTTTTGCGTTAACTCTTGGTTACATATTCCTTAGGTGTTATGCCGTACTCGGCCGTGAAAGCACGGTAAAAGCCTGCATAATCGTTGAAGCCACAATGAAGTGCCGCGGTGGTCGGTTTGATGCCACTTGAAAGCATCTGCTTGGCGTTGATGAGTCTTTTGAGGGTGATATATCTGTTGACCGAGGTGCCAACAACACTGTGAAAGGCATGGGAGAGATAATATTTGCTGACAAAAAATTCATCGGCTATGGTTGAAAGAGAAATTTTTTCACAATAATGCTGGTTAATATATGACAGTACTTCTGACACAAGGGGAGTGTTATTTTTGTCGGAGTCAATTTTCTTTTCACTGCTGAGAGTGAGTCGGTTAAGCTCGACTAAAAATCGGGTGAGGATAGCTTCTGCGGCAAGGTCGCTGCCGTAATCACCGCTTCGGGTTTCTTCTATAAGCTCGGTGAGCTTGGATGAAATATAATTCTGCTGAGCCTTGGTGAGCCTTAAAAGGTTTGTGTGCTGAGGGTTTGTGTTGTCGAAGCACTGGCTTAAACTGGTATTATTTGTGCAAAGTCGGGAAAGATAAGTTTTGTTTATCCATAATACTATTCTTTCATAAGGGTTCTGATCAGGGGCGATTCTCGGCTGATGAAGCTCAAGAGGGTTGATTAGAAGCAAGTCACCTTTGTTGAGACTATAGCTTTTACCCTCAACACTATATTCAACATTACCACTGATGAAAAAGTAAACCTCATAGAAGTCGTGCTGGTGTACGGCAACACCTTCAAATTTAGCATCTCGATAATGGAAAACTTCAAAATTTGTCCTTGTCATACTCTGTCTCGGGTCAAAAACCTGCATAAAATCACCTCCTGAATATCATATAGCAACATTCACAATCAGTCAAGCAATTTTTACAATTTTCATTGTGAAAACTTTGTGATAAAATTAAAATACTAAAATAGGAGGACTATGTCAATGACAGAGTTTATGACAAAGGATTTTCTTCTTGATACCGATACGGCAAAGGTGCTCTATCACGATTATGCGGCAAAATTACCAATCATCGATTACCACTGCCACGTAAGTCCCAAGGAGATATATGAAGACTTAAGATTTGAAAACATCACTCAGCTCTGGCTTTACGGCGACCATTATAAATGGCGTCTGATGAGAAGCAACGGCGTGAGCGAAGAGTATATCACAGGCAAAAGTACAAGTGACAAAGACAAATTCCTCAAGTTTGCCGAAACACTGCCCAAGGCTATCGGCAACCCAATGTATCACTGGTGCCACTTTGAGCTTAAGAGATATTTCGGCTATGAGGGAATTTTAAATGCGGACACTGCCGAAGAGGTGTGGAATGTTACCTCAGAAAAGCTCAAGGAAGCTCATATGAGCGTACGCGGTATTATTGAGATGAGCAATGTCTCTTTCATCGGTACCACTGACGACCCCATCGATTCACTTGAATGGCACGGCAAAATAGCTGAGGATAAGAGCTTCAAGACAGTTGTTGCTCCCTCATTCAGACCCGACAAAGCATTTAACCTCAATGCAGATATTTTCCCCGGTTACATAAAGACACTCAAAGAGGTTTCAGGTGTAGATATCAAAGATATCGCATCGCTTAAAGAGGCTCTTTATGTGAGAATGAAGCACTTCGATGCTTTCGGCTGTAAGGCAAGCGACCACGGCATCAACTATCCCGTTTACTGTGAAATGAGCGAGGATGAGATGAACTCAGCTCTCGCAAAAGCGATGAACGGCGAAAAGGTAAGCGAAAAAGAGCTCGAAGCTGTGCAGACAGAAATGATTCTTTTCTGTAGTGAAAAATATGCTGAGCTCGGTTGGGCTATGCAGATTCATTATAACTGTATGAGAAACCCCAACACAGCAATGTTCCAAAAGCTCGGCCCCGACACAGGCTTTGACGTTATCGGCCCTCACAACGGCTCAGTGGCTCTTGCTAAGCTTCTCGATAAGATGTATCTCAGCGGTAAGATGCCTAAGATTATTCTCTATTCACTTGATGCAGGCGACAATTCATTTATCGACACACTTCTCGGCGCGTTCCAGCGCGAGGGCTATCCCGGTACTATTCAGCATGGTAGTGCCTGGTGGTTCAACGATACCAAGAATGGTATGCGCGAGCAGATGATAAGCCTTGCTTCACTCGGTCTTCTCGGCAACTTTGTAGGTATGCTCACAGACTCAAGAAGCTTCCTCAGCTACACAAGACACGAATACTTCCGCAGAATTCTCTGCCAGTTAATCGGTCAGTGGGTTGAAGCAGGTGAGTACCCTGCCGATATGAAGGCTCTCTCACAGATTACAGAAGATATTTCTTTCTATAACGCAAAAAGATTTTTCGGTTTGGAGGTAAAATAAAATGAAAATGTCTTTCAGATGGTACGGTCAGGATGACCCCGTATCCCTTAAGTACATCAGCCAGATTCCTAATATGAGATCTGTTGTTTCGGCAGTGTATGATGTAAAGCCCGGTCAGGTATGGCCCGAAGAAAGCATCAAAAGAGTTAAGGACGACTGCGAAAAGAACGGCCTTATCTTTGACATTGTTGAGTCAATTCCCGTACCCGAGGATATCAAGCTCGGCTCAGCTAATGCTGATGAACTCATCGAGGTTTACTGCGAAAACATCCGCCGTTGCGCTAAATATGGCGTTAAGTGTGTAACTTATAACTTTATGCTCGTTTTCGACTGGACAAGAACTCAGCTCGACAAAGAAGCTCCCGACGGCTCAACAAGGCTTGTTATGTATTGGGAACAGATGCAGGGTCTCGATCCCCTCGTTGACGATATCGACCTTCCCGGTTGGGACGCAAGCTACACCAAAGACGAAATCAAGGAGCTCTTCAAGAAGTATGCTGAAATCGGAGAAGAAGGTCTTTGGAAGAACCTTGAAACCTTCCTTAAGAAGATTATCCCTGTTGCTGAGGAATGTGGCGTAAGAATGGCTATTCATCCCGATGATCCTCCATATCCCATCTTCGGTCTTCCCAGAATCATCACAAACGAAGAAAATCTTGACCGTTTCCTTAAGATTGTTGATTCACCCGCTAACTCACTCTGCCTTTGCACAGGTTCACTCGGTTGCGCTAAGTTCAACGACATCCCCAAGATGGTCAGAAAATACAGCGCTATGGACAGAATCGCATTTATGCACATCCGTAACGTACTTGTAATGGACGACGGCTCATTTGAAGAAAGCGGTCACCTTTCAAAATGCGGCAGCATTGATATGTATGAGGTTGTTAAGGCTCTTGTAGAAACTGGCTTCGACGGCTATGTAAGACCTGACCACGGTAGAATGATCTGGGGCGAAACCGGCAGACCCGGTTACGGCCTTTATGACAGAGCTCTCGGTGCAGCATACATCAACGGTCTCTTTGAGGCTTGTGAAAAAGCTAACAAATAAGGAGGAAATACAATGAATAAAAACGTTTTCGGTACTGACCTTACAGGTAAGGTTGCAGTTGTAACAGGTGCAGGCGGTGTACTTTGCTCTTCATTTGCTAAGACTCTCGCTGCTGCAGGCGCTAAGGTTGCTCTTCTCGATATCAACGAAGAAGCAGCTCAGGGCTTCGCATATGAAATCGTAGCTGATGGCGGTGTTGCTAAGGCTTATAAATGCAACGCACTCGATAAAGACAGCTGTAATGCTGTGGCTGAAGCTGTTTTAGCAGACCTCGGTCCTTGCGATATTCTTCTCAACGGTGCAGGCGGTAACAACCCCAGAGCTACTACAGACAAAGAATACTACTTCAGTGGTGACATCGATGAAGACTGCAAAAACTTCTTCAACCTTGATGCTGAGGGTGTTTCATTTGTTTTCAACCTCAACTTCCTCGGTACTCTTATTCCCACTCAGGCATTCGCAAACCAGATGCTCGGCAGAGAGGGTTGCAACATCATCAACATCTCATCAATGAATGCATTCACACCTCTTACAAAGATTCCTGCTTATTCAGGTGC
>JAZRDY010000111.1:0-7168 GCA_045660525.1 Acutalibacteraceae bacterium
ATCAGCGACAAGGCAGTGCTTGAAGACAGCTATCTTGCTGTTAACTTCAAAGCTGCAGGCGCAGTGCTCAAGCAGAATGTAAACAAGATGAAGCAGGCTCTCGAAGCTGCAACAGCTGAAGAAATGGCTGAATACACAGCTAAGGCTAAAGCAGGAGAAGCAGTACTCGTAAACGGCTTCGAAGAAGCTTACGACCCCGCTATCTTCACAATTATGTCAAAGACCAAGGCAGGTATCGTTTCAGCTGACTGTCAGGGTGACACAGTTATCGCTCTTGATGTTGTTCTCACAGACGAGCTTATCAAAGAAGGCGCACTTCGTGATATCATCCGTCAGTGTCAGCTTATCCGTAAGGAAGCAGCCTATGAGGTTGAGCAGAGAGTTGTTATGGCTCTTTCATCAGACAGCGACTTCATCGTAAATTGTCTGACAGAAAACAAGGCATATATGGCAGACGAGCTTCTTGCTGATGATATCATCATCGGCGGCGAAATCGAAGCTGATCTTACAAAGACAATTTCAGTTGCAGACAGCGACATCACTCTTTCAGTTAAGAAAGCATAAATAAACTATCATTCAGCCCACAGTTTTTGCTGTGGGTTGAAACAAATAAAAAGGGATTTTCCTATACTATTATATATATGTATTTTTTATCCCTTAAAAAGTGAAAAACGTATACTATTATATATGTGTTTTTTCACACTATTCAGAAAGGACATAAAACTATGGCTAACGATAAAAAAATGGTTGACGAAATCACCTCTATGGACGTGGATTTCGCCAAATGGTACACCGATATCTGTAAAAAAGCCGAACTCGTTGAATACACCAGCGTAAAGGGCTGTATGGTTATCCGCCCCTACGGTTATGCAATTTGGGAAAACATTCAGAGAATCCTTGACGGTATGTTCAAGGCAACAGGTCACGAAAACGTATGTATGCCCATGTTTATCCCCGAAAGTCTTCTGCAGAAAGAAAAGGATCACGTTGAAGGTTTTGCTCCTGAAGTTGCTTGGGTAACTCACGGCGGCAGCGAAAAGCTTGAAGAAAAGCTCTGCGTACGTCCCACATCAGAAACACTTTTCTGTGAGCACTATGCAAACATCATCCACTCACACAGAGACCTTCCCAAGCTCTATAATCAGTGGGTAAGCGTTGTTCGTTGGGAAAAGACAACTCGTCCCTTCCTTCGTTCAAGAGAATTCCTCTGGCAGGAAGGTCACACAATACACGCAACAGCTGAAGAAGCTATCATCGAAACAGAAAAAATGCTTAATGTATATGCAGATTTCTGTGAGCAGTACCTTGCAATCCCCGTTGTAAAGGGTAAGAAAACAGAAAGTGATAAGTTTGCAGGTGCAGTTTCAACCTATGCTATCGAAGCTCTTATGCACGACGGTAAGGCTCTTCAGGCAGGCACATCACACTACTTCGGTGACGGCTTTGCTAAGGCTTTCGGTATCCAGTACCAGAGCAAAGAAAATAAGCTTGAATATCCTCATCAGACATCATGGGGTATGACAACAAGACTCATCGGTGCTATCATTATGACTCACGGTGACGACAACGGTCTTGTACTTCCCCCTGCTGTGGCTCCCATTCAGGCAGTTATCATTCCCGTTGCTCAGCACAAGCCCGGCGTACTTGAAAAGGCTGCCGAGCTCAAGGCTCAGCTTGAAGCTGCAGGTATCAGAGTGAAGCTTGACGACAGCAATAACTCAGCAGGTTGGAAATACTCAGAATACGAAATGAAGGGTGTTCCCGTTCGTATCGAGGTTGGTCCTCGCGATATCGAAAACGGTGAGTGTGTACTCGTAACACGTCACAACAGAGAAAAGAGCGTAGCTAAGCTTGATACTCTCGCAGAAGCAGTAAGCGCTAAGCTCAAGGAAGTGAGAGACGGCATTTATAATAAGGCTCTCGAAAACAGAGAGAATAAAACTTACGCTTGCACAACTCTTGATGAAATCACTGCAGCTCTTAATGAAAAGGGCGACGGCTTTATCAAGGCTATGTGGTGCGGAAAAGAAGAATGTGAAGACAAAGTCAAGGAAATTACCGGCGTTGGTTCACGTTGTATGCCCTTAGATCAGGAAGAAATTTCCGATAAATGCGTATGTTGCGGTGAAAAAGCTCAGCATATGGTTTACTGGGGTAAAGCATATTAATCCCTAAAAGAAAATTAACAGCCAATCTTGTACACTTTAAACAAGCTTGGCTGTTTTATTTTATGCAGACTGCCCAAAAATACCCTTTTTTCGGTGAAATCAGGCTTTTTTGTAGATTTTCACTAAATACGCAGGTCATAAAGGCTTTTTTTATGAACATTATACTAAAAAGCACCTCGCTTCGACATATTTTTTATTCTAAAAAAAACTTAAAAACACCTCCGAAATGTATAAAACTTGACAATTTTGTCATAAATAGATATAATACCCGATGTTGCCGATATGAATGAGTAACGGGAAAGCTTCAACAGCAATCCCGAAGGCATTCGGGATGACGATAACGACATACATCTGCAAGGTCAGAGACCGGGCGTAACACCCATTTATCCACACATAATCGTAAGAAATAATTAAGAAAGAAAGAAAGAGTATTGTGTTACGAATTTCAGGTCTATGCAAATACAAAGTGTATGCCATTCTTTCTTCTATCAAAGTCGTCCGATGCCAATGTCGAAAAGCATTATAGTGAAACGAGACACTGATAATTGACTCATTTAAATTTTATTCGGGCTTTTCGACAAAGAAAATATCAGAGGTGATAAAAATATGAAAAAGGCTTTAATAAAAGTTTTGCTTATTGCAATGACTCTTGTTACCCTAATCACAGTTATACCACTCTCCGCTAACGCTACTTCCGACAACAAAACACAGATATTCTCGTACCTTACTAAAGAAATGGGACTCAACTCAGCTGCAGCCTGCGGCATTATGGCAAACATCGAAAAAGAGTCAAATTTCAAACCCGCAACAATCATCCGTGACAGCAACGGCCTTCAGAGTGGCGGTCTTTGTATGTGGAACGGCTCAAGACTCAATTCACTTAAAAGATATTGCAACAATAAGGGTCTTAACTACCTTTCAATCAAAGGTCAGCTCAGTTATCTTTCATATGAGCTCAAATTATCACAGTATAAGCACGTTTTTAACTACCTTAAAAAGGTTCCCAACAATTCCTCAGGTGCTTATGATGCAGCATATTATTGGTGCTACTATTTCGAAATTCCTGCAAGCAGAGGCGCAAGATCAGTTCAGAGAGGCAATACCGCTGTAAGAACCTATTGGCCCACTTATGGCAACAAAAAGATCAACACCCCCGAAATCAGTTTTTCATCAGATAAAACAACTTTCGACCTTGATTCTTCTCTCACGCTTAAATGGACTTCAGGCGGAGACAATGCTGACAGCTATAAGGTATTTGTAGCAAAGAAAAACAAAAAGACAGGCGAATTTGATTGGGATAATGCAAAAACTTATTCCACAACTTCATTAAAACAGAAAATCAACACAAACACTCTCGGTTCAGGTGACTATGCTGCTTATGTAAGAGCTATCAACAAAAATACAAGCGATTACAAAAACAGCAAAAAAATCAAGTTCACAATCAAGTGTGTAACTCACGAATACACAGGCGAATTACTTGTAGCACCTACACTTACAACAACAGGTAAGGAAAAGCTCACCTGCACAGCTTGCAAGGCAACCAAAACAGAAATTCTTCCCCTTCTTACCAACGAAACCCTCAGTCAATATCCGATGACTGCTCCCAAATCAATCGACAGAACAACAGATTCCGTAACCCTCAGCTGGGCAGAATACGTTGGCGCAACAGGTTATAATGTTTATCTGAGAGTAGATGACAAATGGAAGAATGTCGGTACTGTTGAAGGCGTTACAGAATTTACAGTAACAGGTCTTGAAAGCGGCACAAAATATAAGTTTGCTGTTAAAGCTTTTGTTCAGACAGAAACTGAAACTTACAGAACAGGTTACAGTGCATCTTACACAACAGCAACAAAGGCTAATATGGTTAAGCTTGAATCAGTAAGAGCTGAAGGCAACGAAGAGGTTGTGCTCAAGTGGACTCAGGAAGCTAAAGCTGATGGTTATGCTATTTATATGGCAACAGACGGCATTAACTTCTCAAGAGTAGCTCTTATCAAAGACGGAGCTGATACAGCTCACAGACTTAAGGGTCTCACAGCGGGTAAAATTCACTATTTCAGAATTCATCCCTATGTCGATGCAGGCGAACACGTAATTTACAGTAGCTCATCAAATGTAAGAGCAACTCTCGTGCTCAGATAAAAAATTTATCCCGCTCAAAAGAGCGGGATTTTTTTGCTTTTATATGCTGTCTTTTTGTACTTCACAGCGGCATTCGTGTTATTTCTCTCATATTCGCCCTAAAATGCAGTTTTTTCGTTTTATCGATTAAGTTCACTTTGAAACGCCTAAGCCTCGTTATTTTGTTATATTTGAGAGAAATACAAAAACATCTCCTTATCCTACTGCTTCAAATAACAAAAGAGACGTATTCCTACGTCTCTTTTTTATCTTTATTAAACTATTACTGATGGAGCTTGATTTCGAAAAGATCAATGCAACCAACGGGACAAACATTGTGACATTCGCCGCAACCGGTACACTTATCATAATCAACCTTAGCACAGAAGTTTTCAACTTTAACTGCATCTGCAGGACAAACCTTTGTACACTTCATACAGCCGATACAACCAGCCTTGCACTGTTTTCTTGTAACAGCACCCTTTTCGTGGTTTTTACAAAGCACTGCAGCTTTTTCCACATTGAGAGGGAAGAGATCGATGAGATTTCTCGGGCAAGTCTTGATACACATTTTACAAGCCTTGCACTTATCGGGGTTGATTCTTGCAACACCGTCGCAAAGGAAGATAGCTTCATAAGGACAAACCTCTACGCAGTCACCAAAACCGATACAACCGTGAACACAGTTTTTAGGTCCGCCGAAAAGCTGTGTTGCAATCTTACAAGATTTAACACCGCTGTATTCGAGCTTTTCTTCAACATTATATTTATTGCCCTGACACATAACTGCTGCTACCATAGGTACCATTTCGCCTGCTGCAAGACCCATAATGTCTGCAATGGCTTTAGCTGTGTCATTACCGCCGGGAATACAAAGAGTACACTCCTGAGTTTCGCCCTTAGCAAGAGCGCCTGCGTAACCGTCACAACCGGTGTAACCGCAAGCACCGCAGTTGGCACCCGGGAGACACTCACGTACCTTTACTTCTCTTTCGTCTACGGGTACTGCAAAAACGATTGAGGCAATTGCAAGACCTAAGCCTGCAATAAGACCGATAGCTGCAACAATAACTACTGCTATAACAATTGAATTCATCTTATTGCCTCCTTAACCGAAAATATTTTCAACGATACCCGTAAAGCCTAAGAAGGATACGGAAACGAGCGATGCTGCCACAAGAGTAATGGGAAGCCCCTGCATAAACTTGGGCACTTCACAAGAGTCAAGTCTTTCTCTTACACCTGCAAACATAACCATTGCAAGCATAAAGCCAAGACCTGCACCAACTGAGTTAAACATTGACTGAGCGAAGTTATAACCCTCATCAACGTTGAGGATAACTACACCGAGAACTGCGCAGTTTGTAGTGATAAGAGGAAGATAGATACCAAGAGCATTGTAAAGTGCAGGTATATACTTCTTGAGGATAATTTCTACAAGCTGAACAAGAGCTGCGATAACGAGAATGAATACGATAGTCTGAAGGTATTCAAGATCAAACTTAACGAGTAAGAGCTGATTGATGGGATAAGTTACCGCTGTAGCAAGAGCCATAACGAAGATAACCGCCGCACTCATACCCACTGCTGTATTGAGCTTCTTTGATACACCGAGGAAAGGACAGATACCCAGGAACTTAGCAAGAACGAAGTTCTGTGTGAGGATAGCTGTAAGAAGAATTGAAATAAGTTCTTTTGTCATTGTCATGACTCAGCCACCTCCTTTTTGTTGATTGCACAAGTTGCAGCCATAGGACAAGCCTCGCAACCTCTGAGCTCTGCTTTCTTCTTACCCTTGCTTTCTGCGATTCTGTTAACCACAGCCATAAGTATGCCGTAAACAAAGAAACCGCCGGGAGGAAGAATGAAGATAAGCATGGGATTTTCTGAAAGGAAGGGTATGCCTGTGCCGAGGAATGTACCTGCACCGAAGATTTCACGAACAGCACCCATAAGGAAGAGAGCTGCGGTGAAGCCGATACCCATACCCAAACCGTCAACAGCCGAAGCAATAACGGAGTTTTTATTTGCGAATGCCTCAGCTCTGCCGAGGATGATGCAGTTAACAACAATAAGAGGAAGATAAACGCCAAGCTGCTCATCAAGTGAAGGCAGGAAAGCCTTAACTACCATCTGTACTATTGTAACGAATGAAGCAATGATTACGATATAAGCGGGGATTCTTACCTTATCGGGAATTACCTTGCGAAGTGCAGAGATAACTACGTTTGAGCAGATAAGAACAATTGATGCCGCAAGACCCATACCGATAGCACTTTCAACTGATGTTGTGGTTGCAAGGGTGGGACAAGTACCAAGCACAAGACGAAGAACGGGGTTTTCAACTATAATGCCTTTGGTAAGCTCTTTGCCTAATTTTTTCTTTTCAGCCATTAGTTTGCACCTCCTGTAATTTCTTCGTATGCTGCTGTGATTGAGTTAACTGCACTTACAACAGCCTTAGATGTAATTGTTGCGGCTGTGATAGCCTGAATATTCTGACCCTCGTTTGAGGTTTTATCTACTGTAAGCTCGCCTGCTTTGCCCACGAAACGATCTTTGAAATCAGGCTTAACTGCGTTAGCACCGAGACCGGGAGTCTCTGCGTGTGAGAGAATCTCAAGGCCTGTGATAGCGCCGTCTTTGCCGATACCTACCATTACTGATACTGTACCGCCGTAACCTTTAGCACCTGCAGTGAACACATAGCCAACCTCTTCGCCTGCTTCGTTTGTACCGATGCAGTATGTGATGTCGCTGTCGAGAGTTGTCACTTCACCGTATTCCTTACCCTCGGGAAGAACAAGCATACGGCTTGCCTTTTCTGTTTCGACTGCATTGAGAGCAATTTTTTCCATTGTTACACTGTTTGTGAA
>JAZRDY010000112.1:0-10291 GCA_045660525.1 Acutalibacteraceae bacterium
ACCGTAGTCACTTTCCATTACGTGTTGGCAGTACATACGCTCATATTCCCAATATTCACAGAATTTCATCTGCTGAACGATGAGTCCATCTGCATTATAATCATCAGCAAGCTTTTTGAAGTATTGCTTTCTGCCGTGAACCTTTTCAGGATTCATAAATCTCGGGCACTCGTTAGTATCAATATAGTGTCTGGCAATCGCATTCATTGCAGTTTCGCCGTCACGGATTTCTATTTCTTCTCTTCCGGGAAGTGAACCGAAGCAGTATCTGTCTGCAACAACAAATGCACCCGAGTCTTCAATAAGCTTGGTAAAATCAGGATCATCATTCTCACCGCCTGCAAGGACAACCCTTACACGGTACCAGGGCTTTTCATCGGCAACTCTGGTTTTCAGTTCTTCAAGTGTTTCCTTGAGATAAGGCATAATCAGATCGTGAGGACAGCATTCGCTGACAAGCTCGATGAGATGGAACTCGTATCCGGTAAGAGGTGGATTTTTAAGCTTACGGTAGTTACCGATTTCAGTAACAACACGGCAAAGCTCATTGTGCTTTTCAATTGCCTTGCGTAAGGCTTCATCCGTAACATCAACCCCGTAAACCTCATTCAAGCGGTCGAGAATGTGCTTTTTCAGCTGTTTTTCATAATGCTTTATTGCATAATCCTTGGTTACAAAAGGAGCGTCAAGGTGAGACACGAAGAATTTCTCATTCTGCTCCTTAACAAGGTCGAGCATTTCAAAATGCTCATGGGAACGGTGCATCATTCCGCAGGTCTCTGTGCTCAGAAGTGCAGAGAAGAAATTGTAACCGCCCTCGATTGCAAGCTCGAGAATGCTTCGTGAGTACATACAGGTTTTTTCCGACATATAATATGTAGCAATTGCAGTATCTGATATA
Source organism: Acutalibacteraceae bacterium (assembly GCA_045660525.1). Lineage (GTDB taxonomy): Bacteria > Bacillota > Clostridia > Oscillospirales > Acutalibacteraceae > UBA6857. The sequence goes on from JAZRDY010000112.1 coordinate 902, forward strand.
CCGGGTGCTCTGAGACGCACGGAAAAACAACCGTCAAGATTCATAAGCACCTCGGGTATGTAGTAACAGGAATAGCCCAAAGCCAGATTGCCGTCCGACAAAGCCTTGTCTACCAATTCATTTTTTACTTCTTCCAGAAGATTTTCAAAAAATACACGATATTTTAAATCTCTCATTTTTTAAAATCCGCCTTTCTTTCGTGCAAATTCAGCCGCACCCAACGCTCCCATAAGCTGAGGGTCAACAGCTAATTCAATTACTTTAGTCTTTAACACTTTTTCAATTGCTTTCTTGAGGCCTTCATTTTTAGCGCACCCGCCTGTAAGCGTAATGCTGTTGATAGCACCTGCTTTTTTCGCCATAATAAAGCAACGTTTAGCCACCGCCATCTGAATACCGGCTGTGATTTCTTCGGGTGCCTTACCTTCACCAACCAAAGCAATAACTTCGGATTCTGCAAAGACAGTACATTGAGCAGTAACAGGTATTGCGTTTTTAGCTTTAAGAGAAAGAACAGAAAACTCCTCAAGAGTCATCTCGAAGGAATGTGCCATAGCCTCATAAAAACGGCCCGTACCGGCAGCACATTTGTCGTTCATAGCGAAGTTTTTTACCGTTCCGTCGGGTGCAACCGCTATACCCTTTACGTCTTGTCCGCCAATATCAATAATTGCCTTCACCTCAGGATTTGTAACATGTACACCCATAGCGTGACAGGAAATCTCAGACACATTCTCGTGCGCAAAAGGCACACGGTTTCTTCCGTAACCCGTACCGACAATATAAGCCAAGTCTTCCGGTTTAGAAATACCGTCAATTTGCGAAATACAATTTTCAACTGCCTGAACAGATGATTGCTCAGCATTGATTTTACTGCGCTGAATTGTGGTCGCTGCAATTTTTCCGTTTTCATCAAGAATGACTGCTTTTGTATAGGTAGATCCTACATCACAGCCTGCAAAATATTTCATAACTTTATCATTCCTTTATCAGTATAATGTTTTCCATAAGATCAATATCGCAGATTGTCCCCTGCAATACGGTGCGTACTCCCATAAGGTCATAAACGATAAGCTCTCCGTCTTTGCATATAACCCGTGCAACATTTTTCAAGAGAAAAACATTTTCGTCATCGCTTTTTTTATAAATCGATGAAAGACACATTTTTATCCCTCCGATTCTTTTATCGCCTGATTGATTTTTTCAGTTGATTTGTTTAAAAGTGTAACTGCCTCTTTAATGAGCACTGCCGCATTGTCGTCAAGTGAAGAAGCAGTCTCCATAAGTTCTTCAGCATGGTGGGCATTGTGATGTGCCATATATTTAAGCAAGGCTATCGTTTCTTCGGCAGATGAGTGGTCGTGAGTATGACCGTGATGATTATGCTCCATATTAGTTTTTCTCCTTTTCTTTTTTTAAATGCAATTCCCGTAAACCCTCAACCTCATCACAAATAGGTTTCATTTTGCACGATGCGCAGTCAAGCTCCGAGAGCTGCAAGGTACTGTGTACTGCATCGGTGATTTTTTTTGCTTTTTGTGCAAGGAGCGAAAGTTCACGGTAATTAAAGTCTTTCTTTGTAATAAATACAGTGCTGACAGATTCAACATCTTCGTTTTCCTTAAAAGCACGAATCAGGCTGCAGCCTACATTCATAAACGAAAGTGGTGTGTCTAACTGTAAGACATCCTTCGCCACTCGAACCTGTTCTTTTGAGGCTGACGGCGAGATACGGATATGGTATCCTTTCGGATAAAGCTGAAAGACCGTAAAGCCTATATTTTTAAGCTTTTCATAAGTCAGTTCTTCATCATTTTTCTGCTTTAAGCTTACAAAAGTCAGATGAGCAAAAGAAGTATCCTCGGTTATTTCATTCAAATCAGGCCCATATAAAATCACTTCATCCCGCACGGACGGTAAATCTGTAAACACTATACTGCTGACAGCAGATTTTCCGCTTCCGCCCAATTCGTAGGCTGTATCACTACGGAACAAGATTGCATTTTTGTCACCGCTTTCGGCACAAAGATCATCACTGTACAAAACAGACTTATCAGCAGTTTCAGGTAGCAGTGAAATCATTTTTTCTGTTACTTCAGCAAATATTTTCATATTTTTTCACCCTCCAACAGTATAAACAGAGCCTTTTGGGCGCCCTGATACAACTGAGAGTCAACAGGCAGACTGAAAGCACTTTCACCCTGCATATCATTTTCTGCCTGGTTTTCATCCTCTCCTATTACCGAAAGCACGGGAGGAATATTTGTAATCGAGCAGGCATCAAACGAACTGCGAGTCCGATTGAAGATAACTCCGCTTTTTTTACAGGATGTCAGCTTGTTTGCTACCGCTTCTATAGTAGAAATCACGCCGATACCTTTTTTACTGCCATCACTAACGAGTACAAGATAAGTAATATTTTCCATAACGCGTCGATTGATTTGCTCGATACCTGCCTCGCCGTCAATAACCACAAAATCGTAGTTTTCACAAAGCGTTTCAATCACCTGCTTAAGATAAGCATTGACCTTACAGTAGCAACCTGCCGCCTCCGGCCTGCCGATTGCCAGAAATGAAATATTATCTTTTTCAACAATAGCATCCATCAAATGAAATTTAGCCTCACTTAAAAGCTCTATGGCTTGTGAGGTTTGGCCTCTCTCGATATTTTCGGCAATCTGAATGCGAATGTCATCAAGTGAAAGAGCAGTCTCTATTTGTAAAGCTGTCGATAGACCAATAGCGGGATCCGCATCTACGGCAAGAATTTTTTTATCAGGGAAAGACTCGGATAATATTCGGACAAATGCAGCGGAAAGAGAGGTTTTTCCCACTCCACCCTTTCCGGCAAAAGCAAAGATTTTTGTATCCATAAACATCACCTTCAGATGTATAAACTAATATTTAAATCAATTATATAGATTTGCATAATAAATCATTACATATATAGTAGCACACAATGTTCAAAAACTCAACAAATAAGCGACATAAAGGCAATATTTGTCAAGTTTATAAAAAAAACAGATATATTAATTGTCAACTCTGACAATCTATAGTTTAAATAGTGAAAATATGTAGTTTTTCAGTAATAAAAAAGACCTGTATTTTAGAAATCAGATTTTCTTAAAAATAGGTCTTATATATGATAATTTATTGGATTTTGCACATTGCCCCGATTCAAATCCGGATGGTTGATAAAACGTGGACTATAAAAAAACGGTTAAAAATGACGAAAGAACTTGATAAATCAAGATTTTTCAGGCTATATTTCTTTTTAGAGAACCAATCATAGCAGTATGTCTCATTTTCGAAACAGGCTCTAATAACAGCCTTTACCATATAACTGCAACCGCCGAGGATTTCTCCCCGGCGGATTTATATTAATTAGCTGAAAAGATTCTTGAACCAGTTAATAATCTTCTGGAAGAATGCTTTAATCTTAGCACCAAAGCTGTTACTGATGGTATTACCGCAATAGTCACATTCATTATCCTTGTTTTCGTCAACGTGGTCAGCCTTTGCAACTGACTGAGTCTCTGTCTTTCCGCATGAACAGCTTCTTGTCTGTGAACCTTCTTCATCACAAGTAGCAGCTTTCGTTACTGTCCAACCGCCAAATGAGTGGCCTGTTGCTGCGATAGCTTCTGTCTTTGTGTCGCCACATTTGCACTTGCCGGTCTTAACGCCTGATGATTCGTGACCTGCTGCTGTTGTAACTGTCCATGAGTATGAGTGCGACTTCTTAGCTATTGTTTTACCGCCTGATACCCAAGTCTTACAACCGTTGCAGTAAACGCCTGCTTCTCTACCGTCAGCAGTGCAGGTTGAGTCAACCTTGTCTTTGTTAACCTTAGCTGTATGAGCTGCAGGAATTATACCGCCTCCTGATACTACGTAACCGCATTCTGCGCACTTAACTGTATCTTCAAGACCCTCTGCTTTGCAGGTTGCTGCATAACCGGGAACTGTGATTGTTTCAAGATCGGCTGCTGTATGATCCTTATCACACTTTGCGAAGAAGGGAAGCACGCCTGCTTCTCTTACGAGGTTAAGAGCTGCGGGAACAAGCTCTGCCTTGCGAGCATTTATTGAATCCATATTTCTTGAAGCAATAGCCTGATCATTTTCTGCTGATGTGAAGTATTCCTGAACTGTAATTTCTGTGAATTTATCTGATGTAGCATTTACATAAAGCTCTGCTTCAACTGTATCCGGGAATACTGCATCAACAATATAATCTGAAGCATTGATGAGAGCTTCTGTTACTGAGCAATCACCTGCAACATCATCTTCTTTTGTTTCAAAGAGACGAAGGAAACCGTCAAAGTTGCCTTCAAGAGCATCGTCAAAGAGGTAACCCATAATTGTTTCAACATCAAATATGATATCTTCTGAACCGCAATTGCTGAGCATCGATGTTATGGGAAGGAAATGTGCAAGAGTAATGCTTATCTTGTCATATACATCTGCATCAGTACCAAATACATCTTCTGTTGCCTGAACACTGAGAAGAATACCGTCAGCGAGTTCATATACTCTGTCTACAAGAGCAGTGAGGGTATCCATCCAGGTTGCACCCTTTGCTACTCCGAGTTCAAATGCTACTGTGGGCATTTCAACGCCTGTTTCAGTTGCGATAACTACGAGAGCTTCGTTAGCAATTGAGTTAACAAGTGCTACACCCTTTACTGCTGCTTCGTAAATAACATCTACAAGCTTTGTCATAATGATATCTTTACCTTTGCCGTCTGCTACTGTCTTAGCATCTGTTTCGGCGGGAACTGTAAGAGCGAAATCAACGTCTGCATCTTTGAGAGCTTTGTTAAGGTCGGGGATATATTTGCCGAGTACATAATCTGCCATAGCAACAGCCATAGCATCAAGGTTTGTAAGTTCACCGATAAGTGCGTGAATTTCTGCGATAAGTTCGTTATCACCGATATCAACAAGGTCGAGACCGAGAGTGATAACTGATACCCAGAGAGCTTCTACGCTTGAAAAGTCGATAGCATAAAGAAGGTCAAGGTCGAAGCTGCCGAGAAGAGCTGACATATCGATGCCTGCCTGACCGAGGAGAGCTTCAACTTCGGGGTCTGTCATAATAGCTTCAGCACTAGCCATCATATCATTAGCTGTTGCACAGATCTTTTCGAGGTTTGCTGTGAAGTTGTCGTTGTTACCTTCTGTAAGAGCGAGCTTCTGCATACCTGCATCGCTTATGAGCATATCAAGAAGGTCATAGAGTACACGGTTAGCCTGACCTACAACGCCGTTATATGCATCATAATTAGCTGTGAAATCAAGCAGACCCTGATCAATCACGAAATCTGTGTCAAGGAATTCAAGAAGTTCCTTTGCACCTGAAGCGTCGATACCCTTACCGCCTGAAATACCGTCAACAACTACTGTTGCAACGGGATTGTCGATAGTTGTTCCGATTGCCGATGTAGCTGCTGAGTCAACAATACTCTGTACCATTGATGCCGCTGTACCGCTGAGGGTTGCTTTAACACTGTCAACCTTTACCTGGCAAATAAATTCGTCTTCTGTTGCCCAACCGTTGTATGAAAGAACAACATCAATTGCATCAAGTTTAACATCAACAGCAAAAGGCATATTTGCGAGAGTTGCTGTAAGTGCGTCCTGCGCGATAGGCAGAGCCTGTGCTTCTGCAAATTCTTCGATTTCTTTGAATGTTAAATTAAGCTCTGAGATAAGTTTATCACCCTGCTTAACCTTTACACCAAAACCGTCTTCAAGAGCTTTTGCGTTTGCATCTGTCATAAGACCTGTAAATTCAGCTGGCACTTCTGTGCCGTTGAATTCGAGACCTATGTCACCGATGAGTGACTGATTCTTTGCTGTTGCATAGGTAAGAACCTGAACTGCATCTGCTGATGTGGGATAATAAACCTGTACTTCCTTATCGAAGGCAGCACCTGTATAAATTGTTGCTGTTGGGAATTCAAAATCAACAACGCTTTCCCATGTGAGAGCCTTGGCTGTTGCTTTGCCGTCAGCGATTGTTACCTGATAGTAATTTTCGCCGTCCTTATAGTAAACCTGGCCGCCTGAAATTTCTTTGAGAAGAGCAAGATCAGTATAAGTTTCTGCAAATGAAGTGGGAAGAACTGCGTCTGCACCGACTACTGCCTTCTGACCGAGAGCAGTCTTTAGGAGTGTACGTACAACTGTATCCATAAGGTAATTGTAATAGGTGTTGATTTCAACCTCGTTGTCGCTTTCAACAAGTGCTACAAATCTCTTAATGAGTGTGTAGATATCTGTTGTGCGAAGGTCGAAATCGTCGCCCATAAGCTCGTCAATGGCATCAACTGAAAGAATACCGTTCTGTTCGCAAAGGTCTGCAACCTGAACACGGATACCGTCGTCGATGATATCGTCAAAGGTTTGACCCTCAGAAATTTCGTAATCCATCTGGTCAGCAACCCACTTTGTGAATTTAGCCTGAATATCGTTGCCGATGAGGTAATCAATGTAGAAATCATAGATTGCCTGTTCGTCAGCATTTTCTGAGCCGTTAAGTGTTTCGATGTATTCCCCTACCTTGCCGTAGTCGAATACTTCTTCATCCCAACGGAAAACCTTACCGAAGGTTTCACTGTTGTCAGCCATAAACTGGAAAACGCCGTCGATAAAACCGATTGCTGAGCCTGCATCTGCACGGGTAATGAGAGCACCAGTATTGAGAGTTGCGAAGTCACCACCGAGCTCTGCAAGGTAATCCTTGTAAGCTATTACGCTGTCAAGAGATGTGATAGCGGGAATCTGGTCAGCGATGATGTTGCCGAGTGCATCTTTACCGAGGATAGCTTCAAAATCTTCAAAGCCGCCTTCCTTGATAACTGCGCCTGTTACGGCATCTTTAAATTCGCCTGAGTATTTTGCGATCTCCCTGTCCACCCAATCAAGTATAAGAGATGCGATTTGTTCAGCGCTCATGCTGTCAATGTAAGTTTCGTCATTTGCGGCAACTTTGGCTCTGTCATAAACAGGCTCATCAGCCGCAAAAGAAGCGAAGGGCATTACACCGAGAAGCATAACAATGGAAAGAATGATTGCCAGTGTTTTTTTCATAAATAGTTCCTCCTTTATCACAATGGTACTTGTCTGCGACACTGTTCACAAACTCGCCATGTTTATTATAGCTCTGCTCTAAAAAACAAATCAAGTAACAAAAGCTGTGATACTGTCAAATTAAAACAAAAATATCTGCTTTGTTACTTGGATTTTGTTATAAATATATAATTTAATTACTCTGAAAAAATTCGTGTGCTATTGCTGCAATTCTTTGCAAGTTTTTATTGTAGGTTTCCTTATCATAATTGAGCAAGTCAAAATACAAAGTAGCAACGCCGCCGTTAAGAAGAAACTCAAATTTTTCTTTGTTCTTGTTGTAATATTCCTCTCCCCAACGCTCAATCATCTTTTTTTCATAACGAGGAAAAATGATGCTGTTTGCATTAACGGCAAAATCCCAATAAACATGCTTACCCGTAAAACCCTTGAGCAAGGATATATCAACCGCATTAAAAACCATAAGATCTTTACCGCAATAAACACCGTCCTTTATATCAAGCAGTATATTAAGCTGTTCATCGAGCTTATTGATAATGTACTGCCGTGTTTTGTCAATAAGGTCCTCCATATCATTATAATGTATATAAAAACTTGCCCTTGAAATATCAGCTTTTTCGCAAAGGGAAGAAACGGAGATTTTTTTAACATTCTTATCAGCAAGCTTCGCCAATGTTCTTCTGAGCTTCTCTTCAACACTTGTGCACATGGTAGCCTCCAAACGATTCATCAAATTTCAACATTTTTTTACAAATCTCTATATAGTTTGGATTATGCTTCCTTCCTTGAAGGATATCCCTTACGTAGACACCAACCATCGCAACGGTCATAAATCTCAAACGAAAAATCTCTTCCTCGGTATAGTGGGTACTTAACAAAGAAATATACTCCTGAGCGTTTCGGACCATGGATTCAAAAAAATATCTGCTTCCGTTCTTACCGGAAATAAGAAGTATATATTTTTCTTGAGTATTTAATATCTTAAGAACCCCTTCAAAATAATCTTCCCCATTTTGGGATTTTATTACCATATCGGCACTTTTCTCAATAACAGAAAAAGCAAGACTATCGGCAATTTTTTTATGCATATCAAAGATATCGACATAATAACGGTAAAAGGTGGTACGGCTGACATCAGCTATCGAAATAATATCCGAAACGGTAATCTTGCTGTAATGTGTATTTTCCAGCATATCAAAATAAGCTTTTTCAAGCTTTTGCTTTGCACTGTAACACTTCATTCCCATACACCTCTTTTAATACTTTTTAATTTATTAACATTTTAGCTCTGTTTGTTACATTTTGCAATAGTTATTAGACAATTACAGAGATTTTGTAACGGTGAGTGATATTTCGATAATACCAACTTTTTTCTTATTAAAAAAACCGCAACGCTATTCAGAAAAGATTGATTACGCGTATGTTAATGTAATGTATTACTCTACCATGTAAGTTTTGATCAATAAAAAAACCTGTTTTTTAGAAATCAGATTTCCTTAAATATATCTTTTGTATAAAAACAGTCCCCTTTACCTGGAGGGCAACTTCACTTCATTGGCAAGCAACTTAGTTTTATGTACGCAAGCGGACAATGAAGTTTACTGCAAGAAGTAAATGAAGTACTCACTTCGCCTGTAATGAAGTTATGTCCTGCGGACATAAACCCAAAAAAGCACTTCAAAGAAGTGCTTTTTTTGGGGAGTATGTCTCGTTTTAGAACCAAATTTAATTTCCTTTTTCAGAAAAACTGCTTTAATTTTCTTAACAAGAGTCAACTTTTCTTCTTGCTTTTTTGCAAGGATACTTTCTTATAATATTTATTTCCATTCCTGATTCATAACGACGAATGTCATTCTTTCCTGTATGCTTGCGCCGCCGTGACCGGTGCCGATTCCGCCGTGGTCGCTTGTCACAATAATAAGCCAGTCTTCACTGTCATAGGTTTCTCTTGATTCGATAGCCTTGATTAGCTCATATCCGTAAGCATCTTCTGTCCTGAAACCGTTTTTATATATAGGATTATTGAAGGAGAAGCCAAAGTCGTGACCGGCAGAGTCTGTGTTTTCATAGATAAAGAAAACGAAATCAGCGCAGTCCTCTCTTGTTACTTCTTCCATAGCACCTGTATGAATATCTGATTTATTTTTGCGAAGATTGAAGTCAATGTCAATGTTGTTTTCTTCGCAATATGCTTTTTCATCTTTGTATGTTGAGTCACTGTCTGTGAAGTGCCCCTTCCACTTTGTGATGAATGCGGCATTGTCAATAACATCATCTTCAATAAGTGTTGTC
>JAZRDY010000113.1:0-12856 GCA_045660525.1 Acutalibacteraceae bacterium
ATGAATTTCATCGCCGTCGTGCTCGTCGAAGTTTGTCATAATGGTCTTAACTTCAATACCGTCAATTTCATCAACGATGTTGATTTTGGTTGTTGTTTCAGCTAAGGTTTCATCTTCAATAAAGTCTGTTACGGCATAGTGCTCACCGTAATCTAACCTATCATAATAATACTTCTGACTCGTCAGTTCATAAACTACATTGTCAATAACGACTCTTTCCTCAGCGGCGCTCGCACTAAAGCAAACTGACAGTGCAAGCATCATTGTAATAGTTGAAAGTAACGTGATTATCTTTTTCATATTTTTCATCCTTCCTTTGGTATTTCTTACCATCTGCATAATATCACTTCTTTGTGTAAACTGAGTGTAATATTTTTGCAATTTTTGTTTATTTTTATGCTATCAGATTACACATTTGTTACTGTTTATTCTATATGAGATTTAAGCGGCACAGGGCGGCTCCATGGCCGAAGCCCCGAGAGCTTCGGCACAGCGACAAAAGTCGCATCAAACCGCACAGAAGTGCGGTTTGATGGAGCCGCCGCCCACCTGCAGCACAAGGTTTCCCGCATTCAATAAAAAAACTTTAATTTATATCATATTTACCATTGACTTTAGCGCACTAATGTGTTAGAATACTGACACGTTAAAACGAATGGAGCGTAAATGCTATGCGAAAACACCAGAAAGAAAATATCGACACCCTCTTTAAAGCTATACTTTCACTTGAAAATATCGAAGAATGTTACAGCTTTTTTGAGGATGCCTGCACTATACAAGAGCTTGAATCTATAGCTCAGCGCTTTGAGGTTGCCCGACATCTTCATTCAGGCAAAAGCTATGCCGAGGTCAATAAACTCACAGGCGCAAGCACTGCCACCATCTGCCGTGTGGGCAAGTGTGTAAATTACGGCAGCGGCGGATACAAAACCGCTATTGACAGATTAGATAAAAAGGATTGATTTTATGCTTAACGAAAAGATATTAAGAAACGACGAAAAGGCTGTTTATAATCTTCGCTCACTTTACAGAAGATTCGGCTATTCAAGATTTAAAATGAGCAAGTTTGAGGAATATGACCTTTATGTCAGAAACAAAGACTTTCTCATCAGCGACGGTATCATCACCTTTACAGATACCAACGGCAGACTCCTCGCCCTCAAGCCCGACGTTACTCTTTCAATTATAAAGAATGCCAAGGATATCAAGGGTCAGGTTGAAAAACTCTATTACAACGAAAATGTTTACCGTATTTCAGGCGACTCTCACTCATTCAAGGAAATAACTCAGACAGGCCTCGAGTGCATCGGCGATGTGAGCATCTATGACATCTGCGAAGTGCTCTATCTTGCAGTCAAGAGCCTCGAAAATATTGACAGTAATTACATCATTGATATCTCTCACGCAGGTCTCGTATCAGCTTTGATTAACAAGTGCAATCTTACCGATGAAATAAGAAGCAAGGTCTTTGAAAGCATTCAGAATAAAAGCATAGATGAAATCACTTCTATTTTCCAAAATGAACTTATAGCAAAGTTCTCTTATGATATAATTTCAAAGCTTATTTCAACTTATAAATCCTGCGATGAAGTTGTCAGTGCTTTTGGCGGTATCAGTGAAGATATTGATGCTCAGCTTCAGGAATTTTCAGCTATCTGCAAGTCACTTTCAGATATGAATCTTATGGATAAAGTCAGAATTGACTTCTCAATTGTCAACGATACAAGCTACTACAGCGGTCTTGTATTCAAAGGTTACATCTCAGGCATTTTCACAAGTGTGCTTTCAGGCGGTCAGTATGACAAGCTGATGAAAAAGATGGGCAAAAATTCAGGTGCCGTCGGCTTTGCTGTTTATCTTGATGCTCTTGAAAGACACGGCAATGAAAAAAGCGATTACGATTATGATTTCGTAATTCTCAAGGATGAAACCTGCGATTCAGCGCAAATAATCAAAACTGTTGAGTCACTGTCTGAAAACGGCTTCAGTGTTATCGTACTCAGTCAGCTTGACAAAAACATCAGATACAAGAGCCTTATGAAGCTCACTAAAAACGGATTGGAGGGTGCCTGATGGAATTTATCAATGTTGCTCTTCCCAAGGGAAGACTCGGCGAAAAGGTTTATGCAATGTTTGAGCAGTCGGGCTATGAATGTCCCTCTATCAAAGAAACCAACCGTAAGCTCATTTTTGAGAATGCAGAGGTTGGCGTAAGATATTTCTGGGTTAAGCCCTCAGATGTTGCTATATATGTTGAAAGAGGCGCTGCTGACATCGGTGTTGCAGGCAAAGATATACTTCTTGAGTACTCTCCCGATGTATATGAGCTTTTAGACCTAAAGATAGGCAAGTGCAGAATGGCAGTTGCAGCTAAAAAAGATTTCCGCGACAACACTGCAGAAACACTGAGAGTTGCTACAAAGTTTTCAAACATCGCTCAGAAATTCTATAACGAAAAGTGTCGTGATATTGATATCATCCACCTTAACGGATCAATTGAAATCGCACCGATTTTAGGTCTTAGCGATGTTATAGTCGACATTGTTGAAACAGGCAAAACCTTATATGAAAACGACCTTGAGCCAAAGGAAACTATAGTAGATATTTCAGCAAGGCTCATCTCAAATAAAGCATCATTCAAATTCAAGGGAGACAAAATCAGAGAAATCGCTGATGCTCTCGGAAAAATTGTGAGGGAAAACAATGATTAAGATATATAAATACGGCGAAGTGGAAAATGACGAAATATTTTCCCGTATGGCTGACACAGTTGATGTCAGCGACATAGTAACAGGCATTATTGAAAATGTTAAAGCCAACGGTGACAAGGCTCTTTTTGAGTACTGCGAAAAATTTGACAAAGCAACACTCACCTCTCTCGAGGTTACCGAAGAAGAAATCGAAGAAGCTTTCAATGCAGTTGAGCCCGAATTTTTAAGAATACTTCGCACTGCAGAAGAAAACATCAGAAAATTCCACGAGAAGCAAGTAAGAAACAGCTTCATTATCAACGAAAAAAACGGCGTTGTCACAGGTCAGAAGATTACCGCCATTGAAAAGGTCGGTCTTTATGTACCCGGTGGCACGGCAGCGTACCCCTCAACAGTGCTTATGGACAGTGTACCCGCTAAAATTGCAGGCTGTAAGGAAATCTGCATCGTTACTCCCCCGTCAAAAGACGGCAAGGTTAACCCCGTTATTCTCGCTGCGGCTAAAATCGCAGGCGTTGACCGTATCTTTAAAGTCGGCGGCGCTCAGGCAGTTGCAGCTCTCGCTTACGGCACTGAATCCGTTCCCAAGGTTGATAAAATCGTCGGCCCCGGCAACGCTTTTGTTGCAGAAGCAAAACGTCAGGTTTTCGGTATGGTATCAATAGATATGATTGCAGGCCCAAGTGAAATCCTTGTCCTTGCAGACGGCAAATCAAACCCCGACTTTGTTGCAGCTGACCTTCTCTCTCAGGCTGAGCACGACAAAAATGCGTCAGCGGTACTCGTAACAGACAGTATGGAGCTTGCCCAAAAAGTTTCAGCATCACTCGAAAAGCAGATTCCTATGCTTGAAAGAGCTGAAATCGCAAGAGTTTCAATCGACAACAACGGAAAAATCATCGTTGCAGATAACATTATGGCAGGTATAGATATTGCCAATGAGATAGCTCCTGAGCATCTTGAACTCTGCCTTGATAATCCTTTTGATTATCTTGATTCAGTTAAGCACGCAGGTTCAATCTTTATGGGCAGATATTGCCCCGAAGCTCTCGGCGACTATTATGCAGGCCCCAACCACACACTTCCCACAAGCGGTACTGCAAGATTTTCAAGTGCTCTCGGCGTTGACGATTTTGTAAAGAAGTCACAGTTTACATATTACACCGAAAATGCACTTAAAGAAGTTTATAAAGACGTTGCTTTCTTCGCAAACAAAGAGGGGCTCACAGCTCACGGCAAGAGTGCAACCATCAGATTTGAGGAATAATTTATGAGTAAATATATAGACGGCGCATACTCCGCACTTAAAGAGTATGTGCCCGGTGAACAGCCCAAGGATAAAAAATACATAAAGCTCAACACCAACGAGTCACCCTACCCTCCCTCACCTGCGGTTATTTCCGCTGTGAACTCTGCTGAGGTTTCAGATCTTCGTCTTTATAGTGACCCCGAAAGCAGTAAGGTGAAAAAAGCTATTGCTGAAGTGTATGGCGTAGAAGATAAAAATGTTTTCGTATCCAACGGCTCAGATGAAATTCTCAACTTTGCCTTTATGATTTACGGCAAAATTAATGGTGCGATTTTCCCCGAAATCACCTACGGCTTCTATAAAGTATTCTGTGACCTTTACGGCATCGAAAAGACTATGATTCCTCTTGAGGATGATTTCAGTATCGATAAAAACAAGTATATGAATACGGGCAAATTCACCGTTATCGCAAATCCCAACGCCCCCACAGGTCTTGAGCTCGGTCTTGATGTGATAGAAGAAATCATCGCTTCAAACAAGAATAACGTGGTGCTTATCGACGAGGCTTATGTTGATTTCGGCGGTACTTCATGCTATGAACTTATAAAGAAATACGACAACCTTATCGTCTGCCGTACCTTCTCAAAATCATACAGCCTTGCAGGTGCGAGACTCGGCTATTGCTTTGCCAATGAAGAGCTTATCAAAGACCTTGAAAAAATCAAGTATTCCACTAACCCCTACAATATCAACAGACTCACTCAGGTAGCAGGCACCTGTGCAATGAATGAAAACAGCTATTATATGGCTAACTGCAAGAGAATCTGCGACACCCGCGAAATGGTGACAAAGGCACTTCGCGAAATCGGTTTTGAAGTCCTCGACTCAAAGGCAAACTTCATCTTTGCCAAACACGAAAGCATCAGCGGTATAGACATCTATACCCTCCTTCGTGAAAACGGCATACTCGTAAGACACTTTACAGACGAAAAAATCAAAGATTACAACCGTATCACAATAGGCTCGGAAGAAGAAATGAAGACCTTTGTTGATACAATGAAAAAGATTGTGAAAGGAGCATAAAGTATGAGACAGGCTGAAATTATCAGAAAGACTGCGGAGACAGATATTACCCTCACTTTATGTTTAGACGGTGACGGCAAAGGTACAATTAATACAGGTTGCGGTTTTCTTGACCATATGCTTACACTTTTTAGTCGTCACGGCTCATTTGACCTCACTGTAAGATGCATCGGCGACACTCAGGTTGACTATCACCACACAGCAGAGGACATTGCTATCTGTCTTGGCGATGCGTTCAAAAAAGCTCTCGGCGATATGAAAGGCATCACACGTTACGGCAGTTTCATTCTGCCTATGGACGAAAGCCTCATTCTCACTGCTGTTGACATTTCCGGCAGAAGCTATCTCGGTTATGACCTCTCAATCCCCACAGAAAAAGTCGGCGATTTTGACACAGAGCTCACAAGAGAGTTTTTCGAAGCATTTGTGCGCCACGCAGGTGTAACACTTCACTTAAAACAGCTTTCAGGCTATAATTCACACCACATTATTGAGGGTACTTTCAAGAGCTTTGCCCGTACAATGAAAGCGGCTGTTGCCATTGACGAAAAGAACAAGGATAAAATTCCTTCAACAAAAGGAGTACTTTGATGATTGCGATTATTGACTACGGCGTGGGAAATCTCTTTTCCCTTGTGTCATCTTTCAAGGCTATCGGTGCCGATGCCCTTATAACAAAAGATATCGACACCATAAGACGCGCCGATAAAATTATACTCCCCGGTGTGGGTGCTTTTGAAGATGCAGCAAAGAAACTCCGTGACAGCGGACTTGACAAAGTTGTTATGGAAGAAACAGCCAAGGGCAAACCTCTTATGGGTATCTGCCTTGGTATGCAGCTTCTTTTTAAACACAGCTACGAATACGGCTGTCACGAGGGCTTAGGTCTTATTGATGCTGACATTCTCGCCTTTGAGGGCAAGCTCGACAAAGAGCTGAAGATTCCTCACATCGGTTGGAATGCTCTCAAGCTTGAAAAGACCGATTGTCCCCTTTTCAAATATATAAACAACGGAGATCACGTGTACTTCGTACACTCATACTTCGCTGAAAAAAATATCGCAGAATGTGCCGCTTCGGCAGAGTACGGCATTGACTTTACTGCTTGTGTATGGAAAGACAACATCTATGCTTGTCAGTTCCACCCTGAAAAAAGCGGTGATGTAGGTCTTAACATCCTCAGAGGATTTTGCGAGATAGGAGAAAACTGATATGCTTATTTTACCTGCAATTGATTTATACGATAAAAAAGCTGTTCGCCTTTACAAGGGCGACTACAACGAAATGACAGTTTACAGCAATAATCCTATCGAAATCGCAAGAAAGTTTCAGGAATGCGGTGCTACATACATTCATATGGTTGACCTTGAGGGTGCTAAAAACGGCACAACCCCCAACATCGACGAAGTTCGCAAGGTCGTAGATTACACCGACCTTAAAGTCGAAATCGGCGGCGGTATCCGTGACGAAGAAACTGTGCAGAAATATATCGACATCGGCGTTGAGAGAGTTATTCTCGGTACAGCTGCCGTAACAGATGATGAGTTCCTTTGCAAGATGGTTTCTAAATATAAAGATGCTATTGCTGTTGGCGTTGATCTTAAAGACGGTTATGTTGCTATTAAGGGCTGGACTGAAAAGAGTGCGCTCACCGCAGATGAATTTTTTTCACATTTAAGCGACATCGGTGTTAAAACTGTTATCTGCACCGACATTTCAAAAGACGGTGCTATGCAGGGTACTAACCGCGAGCTTTATAAAGAGCTCTCTGAAAAATACACAATGGATATTGTGGCTTCAGGCGGTGTATCAAGCATCGATGATATCAAGGCTCTTAAGGATATGAACCTTTACGGTGCTATTCTCGGCAAGGCATATTATATCGGTGCCGTTGATTTAAAAGAAGCAGTTGAGGTGGCAAAATGATTACAAAAAGAATTATCCCCTGCCTCGACGTAAGAGACGGCAGAGTCGTTAAGGGTACTAACTTCCAAAATCTCAATGATGTATCTTCTCCCGTTGAGCTTGGTGAGTTTTACAGCTCCTGCGGTGCTGATGAGCTTGTTTTTTATGATATAACAGCAAGTGCTGAAGGCAGAGCCCTTTTCACAGATATACTCAAGGAAGTTGCTTCAAAGATATTCATACCCCTCACCGTTGGCGGCGGCATCAACACTGTTGAAGACTTTGACCGTGTACTCAAATGCGGTGCTGATAAAGTCAGTGTCAACTCAGGTGCTATCAGAAACCCCGACCTTATAAGTCAGGCGGCTCGTCTTTACGGCAATCAGTGTGTGGTTATCTCCTGCGACATCAAGCGCGTTGACGGCGTTTTCCACGTCTTTGCAAAAGGTGGCAGAGAAGACACAGGTATGGAAGCTATCTCCTGGATTAAGCGCTGTGTTGATATGGGCGCCGGCGAGGTTGTTGTCAACTCAATCGACACCGATGGCGTAAAGAAAGGCTTTGACATAGAAATGCTCAAGGCTGTCTGCGAAGCTGTCAACGTACCCGTAATCGCTTCGGGCGGTGCAGGCTCAGCTGAGGATTTCGTCACTCTCTTTAATGAGATTCCCGATATTGATGCAGGTCTTGCGGCTTCAATTTTCCACTTCGGCGAAGTTCAGATCAAAGACCTGAAGAAGCTTTTAAAAGAAAACAACATTAATGTGAGGTTATAAACTATGATAGATTTTGATATTAATCAGCTCAAATTTGACGAAAAAGGCCTTATCCCCGCTATCGTCGTTGACTCTATAACAAAAAAGGTCCTCACTCTCGCTTATATGAACCGTGAGAGCCTTGAAATTTCTCTTGAAAAAGAACTTACCTGCTTTTATTCACGCTCACGTCAGGAGCTTTGGCTCAAAGGTGACACAAGCAAAAATTATCAGCACATCGTGTCAATCACAGCTGACTGCGATATGGACGCACTTACAGTAGTCGTTGAAAAAGACGGTCCTGCCTGCCACAAGGGCACCGACTCTTGCTTTACAAACCCCGTATTTCAGAGCGAAAGCCTCAGCGAGTTTTCTCTCGAGGGTCTTTACGATCTTCTCAAAGGCAGAAAAGAAACTCTCCCCGAGGGCTCATACACTACATATCTTTTCCAGAAAGGTATTGACAAGATACTCAAAAAAGTCGGTGAAGAATGCACAGAGGTTATTATTGCAGCCAAAGCTGACGACAAAGCTGAAACAATCTATGAAATCGCAGACCTTGCTTACCACGTAATGGTACTTATGAATGAAATGAGCATTTCAATGGAAGAAGTTCACCGCGAGCTCGCTTCACGTCACATTATCGACCACAAAGTAAAGCAGGAAAAAATGACAAAATAATGTCAACCCTGTTACACAATAAAAATTTATGCCGAAACTTCTTTTAAAGAAATATGTTTCGGCATTTTTCTTGTATTATGTATTTACAGATTGTTAAAATATAAAGGTGGTTAAAACTATGAAAAAAACATTTAACAAAGTTCTTTCCCTTGTTCTTGCACTTGTGCTGACATTTTCGGTTGCATCCTTTGTTTTTGCAGCAGATATTGCAGAGGGCGAAATCATCACACGAAACAAAGCTGAAGAAATTGCTCTTGAGTATCTCTCTTTTAAAAATGCAGATTCAGTTATTGAAGACAGCTACTACGAATACACTGCAGCTTACAAAGTAATCACAACCGGTGTGCTTTCAAACAACAAGGTTATCATTTTCATCTGCTACGTTGACAAAGAAACCGGCGATGTGCTTTACAGAACAGGTAACTATATTGATATCACCGTTAATCCTTTCAATCCTCTGACTAAGGAAGAAGCACTTAACTATGCAATGACCGCTTTCGGTGTTAACAAAAACGATGTTGTTGTTCTCACCCAGGAAACAGGTTATAATGACGAAGGCACAATCAGATATCACTTCCTTTTCTGTGAAGAAGTATTTGAAAGAAACGAGTGCTATGTTGACGCAAACACAGGTTTTATTGATGATATCAAAATCTCAAAGCCCGGAAATATCGTTGACAGACTTGTGCTTATGATCAGAGTTTTCATTGCAAAATTCAATCTTTTCAGCATACTCAACAGATAAATTTACATATACAGCCGTTAAATTTTAACGGCTGTATTTTTTTGTTAAACTTTGTTTAAACATAGTATTTTTAGTTGAAATAAAATACAAAAAGTGCTATACTTAATGTAAGGAAACCCCTATCGGAAAGGATATATATTATGAAGAAAAGACACCTTATAACAACACTTATTTTTGTATTATGCCTTACATTTATTCTCACAGGCTGTATGGGCTCATCTGACGAAAATGAGGCAACAACTCTCACAACAACAGAGGTTACAACCACCGAAGCTCCCCCGCCTGTTTATTACAACACTCTCACAGGCCGTTCAGGTCTTTCCCCAGAAGCGGTCGGCAAGCGACCTGTTGCTATTATGATAAACAATATCAAGGCAGCGCTTCCCCAATACGGCATATATAAAGCTGATATCATTTACGAAATTCTCGTTGAGGGCGGCATCACAAGAATGATGGCTATTTACGGTGACTATACAAAAGTTCCCAAGGTCTGCTCAGTAAGAAGTTGCCGTTACTACTTCCCCATTTTCGCTCACGGTTATGATGCGGTTTACTTCTGCTTCGGCAGTAACGAAAGTCTCGCTACCCCAACCCTCAAGAGAATAGGTATTGATTATTTCGACGGCAATCAGACTCCCGACTCTCTCGTATTCGGCAGAGACAGCGAAAGACTTAAAACATACAGTCGTGAACACACAGCTTATGTCAACGGTAAAAACATTCCCGAGCTTTTAAATAAAAATTCTGTTGAGACAGATTCACGTTACGGTGAAGATTTCCGTGCATTTAACTTCAGAGACGAGGGTGCATCACAGGCTGTGGGTAATATTGAAGCTAAAGAAGTTACCTTCAACTTCTCAAAAACCTATTACAGCACATTCACTTATAACTCAAAAACAAAAACCTATTATAAAACCCATAGTGGCAAAGCTCATATAGATTCTTCAAACGATAAGCAGCTTAACTTCACCAATGTTTTCGCACTTGAAACAGAAGTTAAAAACTATAAGGGCGGCTCACTTATGGAGGTTGATTGGTCAAGCGGTACAGGTTACTACATATCAGAAGGTAAGGCTCAGAAAATCACATGGTTAAAAGCAAGCGAAGACAGCAACATCCTTTTCTTTGACGAAGCAGGCGCTGAGCTCAAGGTCAATGCAGGTAAGAGCTATATCGGTGTTATAAACACAGGCAGCACCGAAATCGCAGCTCCCACCGCACAATAAGAAACAACTCCCAACTCCCGTTTTCTGCGGGAGTTGATTTTATTTCAGCGCGATGATATAATCAACTCAGCGAAAGGAGTTTTCTTATGGAAATTTTAATTGTAAGACACGCAGACCCTGACTACGCCCACGACAGCATTACCGATAAAGGTATAAGGGAAGCCCGCTTATTAGCTGACAGACTATGCAAACTCAACATCAAGGCATTTTATTGCTCACCCTTAGGCAGAGCGCAGAAAACTGCCGACTATACCCTTACAAGACTCGGTCGTCAGGCAGAAACTCTTCCTTGGCTTCAGGAGTTCAGAGGTACCGTAAAAAAAGGCATCTTCGGCAAAACCTGCTGTTGGGACAGACTCCCCTCTTATTGGACTGCTTATAAGGAATATTACAGCAATGAAGATTGGCTGAAGGTACCCCTTATGAAAAAAGGCGATGTGAAACGCCACTATAAAGAGGTTTGCGACGGTATTGACGAACTGCTCAAAAACCACGGTTATGTGCACAAGGGTAATCTTTATGAGGTCAAAGAAGAAAATTCCGATATCATTGTGTTGTTTTGCCACTTCGGTGTGGAATCGGTTATACTTTCACACATTTTAAAAATCTCACCTATGGTAATGTGGCATAATTTTGTGGCTCTGCCAACCTCTGTAACACGTCTCGTTACCCAGGAAAGGCAGCAAGGCACAGCAATATTTACCTGCCTGCAATACGGCGATTTGAGCCATTTATATGCAGGTAATGAGGAGCCGTCGTTTATGGCCCGATTTTGCGAAAAATATTCAGATGATACCAGACACTAACAAAAAAGCTGTTATCCCGCGACAAGGAATAACAGCTTTAATTTTTATATATTATATTTTCGAAAACGCGTCTTCAAAAAATTTCTTGATGAAATAAACCACATCTGAAAAAAAAGCAATAATCGCCAACATAAATCTTCTCCTTTCATTTTTTTTAATGTTAACACGAAAACTTATACAAGTCAACAATCGAAAAACAAATGATACACAACAATTAAAATATGTTATTTTTGCAAACAGCTAAAAACCTCCCGAAATATCGGGAGGTTTTTAATTTGATTAATAGTGTACTTTGCCGCATTCACAGCTTACGTTTAAACCAAGAAGCTTCCAGAAGAAGAGAACTATCTTATATATAAACTTCATAAAGCCGGATTCTTTGTGGCAAATGCAACCGCAGCCGTTTGCGCCGCCATTATAAAGCATATCGCCACACTTATCGCAAGTACCCTCAGCATTAGGCTTATGACCTGTTGCTTTAAGAGTTTCGTGGTAAATCACAGAGCAATCTTCATTGATACAGATATAAGCGATATAACCGTCAGCATCACAATCAGCCTTAACAGTTTCGAGAACTACAGTACTGTGGCCTTTTGCTTTACCGAATTTGATATGCTCTGTCTCAGCTGAACAATACAAGCAAACCTTATATTTTTCACCGCCTGCTGTGCAGGATTCAGGAATTATTACAAGATTTTCATTGCCCGCTTCGTCAACATATCTGTGTTCAGTTTTTTCAATACTCAACTCTGAATAAACCTTTCCACAGTCTGTGCATGCTTCTTTAGCATAACCTTCAGCAATACAAGTAGGTGCACGATAAGATCTCTTAATTGTGCAATCTGCCTGTTCAACGTGATCTGCATTATTGGCACAGATTCGCTGATGCTTTTCGGTACCGTCAACGTGTTTCCACTCGCCCCATGAGTGACCCTGAGCCTGAATACGATCAGTTTCATAAGAGTTACCACATACCTTACAAGTGTGTGTTGTTACACCGTCGGTCATACAGTTGGGTTCTGTTACCACAGTTTCAAAGTCACAAGCACTTTCGGGACCGTATTCATTACAGCCGTTAATACAAAGCTGTGAATGAGTCTTTTTGCTTTCATCCCACTTATAAGCGCCCTTATATGAGTGATCAAGTTGTTTGATTTCTCTTGTTGTTGTGTAAGTACAAGCTTCATATCTGTCATCTGAGCCGTGTACGCACATCTGATTCATTTCACCGGGAGCTTCACAAGTTGCTCCGAAAGCTTCTGTTGTATCAGCAAGTTCATGATCTCTCTGAGCAATTTTTCTTGTTGATAAGCTATCTGAAACGTCACAATACTCACAGTGATATGACTCTAAACCTGCACCGAAGCAAGATGCCTTTTCATCAACTGTGTATTCTGTTTCCCACTTATGAGCATCAGGATCTTTATCAATAACGCTTGTTGTTGTGTAGGTACAAGCTTCATATTCATCACTTGCGCCATGATCACACTTCTGATTCTGAATACCTGTTGCTACGCAAGTAGGTGCAAGAGCTACTGTTGTATCAACAACGTTATGTTCTCTCTTTGTGATTACTACTATTGAGTCTTCGTTCTTAGCATCGCAATATTCGCAGTGATATGACTTTGAACCTGCCTTATCACAAGATGCCTTAACATCAACTGTGTATTCTGTTTCCCACTTATGAGCATCAGG
>JAZRDY010000114.1:0-22329 GCA_045660525.1 Acutalibacteraceae bacterium
ACACATATCGATTTCGTCTTCGGTGTAATCTGTAAGATAAAGTGAGAGGACTTTCTTAGCTCTTGAGATATAGTCAAGACCTACAAGTGAATCAACGAATTCCTTAGAGATTGCAGGGATTGTTTCAGGTACGAAAAGACCGCCGTCTTTTGAGATACCCTGAGCAATAGCCTGAGCTGAAGTTACCTTTACATTTTTATCTCTTGTACTTGTATAAAGCATTTTATATACCTCCGTTTTTAAAGAGAATTATAATTGGTTTATTGTAACACATTAAAAGGAAAAAGTAAAGGAGAATTATGAATTTAGTTAGGATCGTGGTAAAGTGAGGAGTTAGGAGTGAGGAGTTGCTGACGAAAAAGAGGACTAAGCCTGATGGATAGTCCTCTGTGTTTTATAATTTTAATCTATTTCTTCAACTCTAACAATTATATAATCTTTTTCTTCATAATATATTCTGTATTTTTTACCCTCTTCAAAGTCTTTATTATATATCTTTTTCTTTGAAAAACTATCTAGATAGAAATCTTCTTTGAGTTCTATTCCGTCATCAAAGACATAATTCCAAGAAAAGAAACTCAATCTTGGTTCATTTGCCGGAGACTCTTCTAAATATGTTCCTTCATAACAAGATATATCAGGATTATAAATATGATAAATAATTGTTCCACTGGAAATTACAGACCACAGTATGCCTATAACACCTACTTAAAATTCCTGTTTATGCTTCGATTATATCACCCACCATATAGGTTGTCAACAAGTAGGCGAGCGAGTTGCGCTACAACTCCTAACTCCTCACTTTCTCCGCATTTCTATAAAAAATCTTATCCAACAACTCTTCTCCAAAACCAAAAGAAAGCAGATAGCTATACAGCTCCCCAACCTTGTCTATGCCGTCAAGGTCAGCTGACATATCTGCCCCGTCGAAGTCACTGCCGAAAGTTATGCAGTCCTCACCGCCGAGTAAGAGCAGATATTCAATATTCTCCCTGATTTTCTCAAAGACACTCCCCTTACCTAAAAAGGGCGGATAAAAATTCAGCCCGATAATACCGCCTCTGTCTATAATCTCTCTCACCTGCCACTTTTTAAGGTTGCGAATGTGAGGGCAGATGTCATAGCAATTGCTGTGGGTAGCGATGATTTTTATATTGTCAATAAAGCACGCCTCATAAAAACCTCTTTCATTGAGATGTGATACATCAAGAGTCATATCAAGACGCGCCATTTCCCTTAAGGCTTCTCTGCCCAAAGGCTTCAGGCCACCCTCGGCATTGACCCCTGAAGCAAGGTCGTTTTCGCCATTCCATGTAAGACTCATCATCTCCACTCCCCTGCTGTTGAAGTAGGCTATATTATCAAGGTCACCGCCAAGAGCCGAGGCGTTTTCTATAGATAGATGAGCTGATATGTTGGTACATCCCCTGATGATCGGCACTATCTCGGCTTCGTAGTAATCAAGCATATTTTTGCATAAAGAAAAAGCAGTCTCACCCTTTGGCTCATCACTGAGCCATAAAGCAAAATACTGCTTGTAGTTTTCTATGTCTTTGCTTTTAACGGCATTTATCTGCAGGTCGCCGTCGTAAAAAGATTTCTTTTCCTTATAGCAACGGCTGATTGTGTCGCAATGCAGGTCGGTATAGTTCATGGGCACCTCCAGGAAGTTAGGAGTTAGGAAGTGTGAATTGTACCCCTCTGTCGGCAATGCCGACATCTCCCCTTTCAGGGGAGACTATAACTCCCTCAGTCAGTCTGACGACTGACAGCTCCCTCAAAGAGGGAGCCGAGCTGACGATGTTTTTAAGTTTGATAAACTCTTGCCTCCCTCTATGAGGGAGGTGTCGGCAACGCCGACGGAGGGAGCCGTTCTGCACTCTGCGTTCTGCACTCCTGACTTTAGCAGCCGATGCGGCTGCGCTACATTCATAATTAACCAAGTATCTTCTTCAGGAAAGTGCGTCTGTGCTCATCGCAGATGCCGTGTTCGGCTATCATCTCATAGTGAAGCTTGGTGCCGTAACCCTTATGCTTTGCAAATTGGTACTGAGGATATTTCTCATCCATCTCAAGGCAATATCTGTCTCGGGTCACCTTAGCTAAGATTGAAGCCGCCGCTATTGATATGCTCTTGGCATCACCCTTGACTAAAGTTCTCTCTTCAATAGAAAGACCCGGCTTCTGATTACCGTCGATGAGAGCTATATCGGCTTTCACCTCAAGACCCTCAACAGCTTCTCTCATAGCCTTGAATGTAGCTTGTAAAATGTTGATTTCATCAATAGTTTTGGCATCGACCATTACTATAGAGTATGCTAAGGCTTTTTCTTTTATGATATCGTAAAGCATATCTCTTTTCTTTTCGCTGAGCTTCTTCGAGTCATTAATACCCTCGATTTCGCAGTCGAGAGGCAATATAACTGCCGCAGCACATACAGGGCCACATAAGGGTCCTCTGCCCGCCTCGTCAACACCACAGACTACTTTGAAGCCTTCTGCTATTGCTTGTTTTTCGTATTCGTAAGTCATAGTAAACTCCTTATATTTAAATACCTTTCCACCGCTGACGCAGTTCACTTTTTTTCTTTCAAGGGAGCCGAGGTAATGAATAATGAATAATTGTGCCCCCCAGTCAGCCTTTCGGCTGACAGCCCCCCTTTCAGGGGAGCCAAGAACCCCTCAGTCACTTCGTGACAGCTCCCTCAGGGTGGGAGCCTAGCTGACGAAGCTTTTGTGTTGGGATAAACACTTGCCTCCCTCTTTGAGGGAGGTGTCGGCAACGCTGACGGAGGGAGCCGTTCTGCACTCTGCATTCTGCACTCTCGACTTTAGCAGCCGATGCGGCTGCGCTACAATTCATAATTCACAATCGCCCCTGCCAGAAGTCAACTGCATTTTCAAACCAAGGCTCTGCCACAGTACCTATTGCCATACCTGCTCCGTGACCGATGCCTTCATACTCTTCAATCTTATGTGCAATGCCAAACTGAGAAAGCCTGTCCACAAGCATTTGGCTGTTGAGTGGGTGCACCACTGTGTCGGCTGTGCCGTACCACATAAAGGTGGGTGGATAGTTTTCATCGGCACTGACCTCAACTGAAAGCTTTTTTATCATATCCTCACCAGGGTTTTTGCCAAGAAGATTATTCCTTGAGCCCTTGTGAGTGTACTCACCCATTGAGATTACAGGATAAACCAGAACGAGAGCTGTCGGCTTCGGGGTACCCCAATCTTCAAGGCAATAGCTTGCAACAAGGTGCCCCCCTGCCGAACTGCCCCATATTGACCAGTTATCGGTATCGAGGTTCCATTCGTCTTTATGGAAAAATACCTCTTCGATTGCTCTTTTTAAGTCCTGCTGAGGATTAGGATATTTAGCCTTATCTTTCACTCGGTAATACACCACAAAAGCATTATAACCCATCTCGTTGAGCTTCTCTGCAAATGGTTTGCCCTCACCCGAAGAGCAGACCATACCGTACCCGCCACCTGGACAGATTATGGCGAAGGGGTGGCGTTTGCCGTCGTTTATGAGATAAGGTATAAGCTCGTATTTGTTGGGTCGGTATTTATCATACATACTCTGTTTTAATTGGGAAAGATTCATTGTTTCACCTCTTGGATGTTATAAGATGTGCTGATATTTTTATGCACCTATGTGTTTTACATATACTCTCGAATCTTCACCGTTTATGTCTTTCATAATTTCCGTAAACTCATATCCGTACTTTTCATAAAGGCCTATATGGTTGGTGGAAATATAGATATTATCTATGCCCTCTGCCTTGGCAGAGTTTTCGGCAAAGCTGAGTAATTTTCCCGAATAACGGTGACCTCTGTATTGCGGAAAAGTATAAACAAAGCCTATCCAAGGTGTAAGGTCTGTCGGCTGAATATCATCTTTCTCTGCAAAGGTGCAATATGATATAAGCTTGTCGCCGTCTGTCAGCATAAGCACCTTTGTGTTTTCGCCTACTAATTGCTTCAGCTCATTATTTTTTAACAGCTCGTATAAGTACTTGCCTGCTCCCCAATCGCTATCTTTGATTTGGTTGAGCCAATTTTCTTTATTATCCGAAGTGAAATAGTCTATTATTTTCAAGTTACCATCTCCTGAATGCCAAATATTTATCTGTGAAACATGTTCACCCTAAAAATATATTACAAATTATCAATTTCACACTTTGATGCTTCTTTGTATCTGCAAGGAGCAAAAAGAGTTTTTGTTGTGTCTTCGATTTTTGAGATAAGCTCATAAGCATCAACATCAAACTGAAGATGTTCCTTTTCTTCGGGAAGCTCATTTCTTGCAAGGCAGATGAACTCACCTTTATCCCAGTCGATAGCAAAGCTTTTGGCCATTGTTGTAGCATCCGAAACATCAAAGAAATCTTCTTCGTTATCTTTGAAAAATTCACAGATAACTTCAAATAATGCCTCTTTGCCGATTTTTATAATACGATATTTGTCGTCTGGTATTCTTTTTTCTTCAGCCATTGTATCACCTTTAAAAGTTTAGTTTATCATCTTACTCCCTTGGCGGGAAAAGAGTTGTTTTATCGTCAAAACTTCGTCGCGTACCATTCATAATTCATAATTATAAAGCTGCCGCATTTGCGACAGCTTTTGGTTTGTTTTATTCAAGGACTGTGCAGAAGTTGAAGATTGCTGCAGGAAGTTCGTCTTTATCAGCTGAGATTGTGAATACGAAGTTCTTTTCGTGTGCTGATGAAAGCTCGTAAATCTTCTCAAGGAATTCAGCAAGTGCTTCGTAGTTTCTGCCACCGATACGAAGTGTAGCGTCTACAAGTACATCTGTGATGTCGTGGTTGCCTGCACATACGCCTGCAAGGAAACCGAAGAATGATGCATAACCTTTGATTTCGTAATCGTCAGTAGCAATAAGTCTTGCCTGATAGTTTACGTCATATGTCAACTTGGTTTCTTTCTCCACACAAACCACGTTACCCTTTGAAGTTTCAACAGCCTGGTTTACGCAAGAAATCAAGCGCGTAGTTTTACCTGAACCTTTGTGTCCTAAAATAATAGAAATCATTTATAATTCCTCCTTTTATTTATTGCTTCACAGATGGTTTTGAAGCATCTGCTATTCAATTACACCTTTATTATATCACTTACCGAGTCTTTCTTCAAGTACTTCTTTCTCATTTTCATAGCCAGGTTTGCCTAAAAGTGCAAACATATTCTTCTTGTAGCTTTCAACGCCGGGCTGGTCAAAGGGATTGATGCCTAAAACATAGCCTGAAACTGCACAAGCTTTCTCGAAGAAGTAAATGAGATAGCCAAGTGATTTTGCTGTCATATCCTCATTTTCAATAACGATGTTTGCTACACCACCGTCATTGTGGGCAAGGATTGTGCCCTGATATGCTTTTTCGTTAACGAAAGACATTGTTTTGCCTGCAAGGAAGTTAAGACCGTCTACATTTGTGGGATCTTCCTTGATATACATTTCTTTCTTAGGCTTATTGAAAGTAACAACTGTCTCAAACATAATTCTTTCGCCTTCCTGGATATACTGACCAAGAGAGTGAAGGTCTGTTGAGAAGATTGCTGATGTGGGGAAAAGACCCTTGCCTTCCTTGCCTTCGCTTTCGCCGAAGAGCTGCTTGAGCCACTCGTTCATCATTGTGAAGCAAGGCTCATAGCTGATATACATTTCAGTTTTCTTACCCTTGTTGTAAAGAGCATTTCTGATAGCAACATATTTGTAGCAAGCATTCTTGTCGATGTTTGTATCCATAAGCTCTGCTCTTGCATCAGCAGCACCCTGCATAAGAGCATCGATGTCGATACCTGCAGCTGCGATGGGAAGAAGACCAACGGCTGTGAGTACAGAATATCTGCCGCCAACGTCGTCGGGTACTACAAATGTTTCGTAGCCCTCTTCGTCTGCAAGGTTTTTAAGGGTACCCTTAGCCTTGTCGGTTGTAACGAAGATTCTTTCTGCTGCACCCTCTTTGCCGTACTTCTCAGTGAGAAGCTCACGGAAAACTCTGAATGCGATTGCAGGCTCTGTTGTTGTGCCTGACTTTGAAATTACGTTAACACTGAAATCTTTACCGTCGCAGATTTCGATAAGCTCATTGAGGTATGAGGGTGAAATGCTGTTACCTGCATAATAGATAGCAGGTGTGCCTTTGCGAAGGTCATTATAGTTCTGACTCTTTACAAATTCGATAACAGCTCTTGCACCGAGGTATGAACCGCCGATACCGATAACGATAAGGATATCGCTGTTGTTCTTTATTTTTTCTGCAGCAACCTTGATTCTTGCAAATTCGTCTTTGTCGTAGTCAACGGGAAGGTCAACCCAACCTGTGAAATCGTTACCTGCACCTGTTTTATTGTGTAAATCGTTGTGTGCCTTTGTAATCTTATCCTGATAGGAATAGATTTCTTCTTTTGTTACAAAAGCTGAAACATACTTGTCTTTTAAGTTCACTGACATAGTCTTTCTCTCCTGAGATTTAGTTTATCTATTTTGATTATTTTAATATAATTTTCACCATTTGTCAACTGATATAAGCATAAATATTATGCACTTTTTGCAAGAGAACTCAAAAATCTCACTATAATATGGCCTATATTTGTCTTTTCGACAAAATTTTCGCTGACCAGATTATATCTCGCTATCTCCTTATCACCTATTTTGAGTATCACACTGCCGAGGATCTGATTTTTTTCGATGGGTGCCTCGGCATTTTCGCAAAGCTCAACATAAGGCTGAAGATTGTTTTTCTCGCCTGATTTCAAGGTCAGACTCTTTACTCCCACCAGCTTCGGCTTAACACTTTCTTCCACACCTTTTATGATTTCCACCTCACCGAAAAGCGAAGAGTCAATCTGAGGTGTGACCGTTTCATAATTGGCAAAGCCCCAGTTAAGCATAGCCTTTGCACCCTCAAATCGGTCATTGCTGTTTTCGGCACCCATAACAACGGCTATCAAGTGAAGTCCGTCTCTTTCGGCTGATGCACTCAGACAGTGGCCCGCCTTTGTGGTGGTACCCGTTTTAAGGCCTGTGGTACCGCTGTAAAATCTGACTAACTTATTGGTGTTGACAAGCTGAGTTTCGCCACCGCGAAGTGAGTCCATCCACACTGTTGTATAGGTCTTTATCCTCTCGTGAGAGAGAAGCTCTTTTGACATAAGTGCAATATCATAAGCTGTGGTCAGATGCTCTGTTGTATCATCGTCAAGACCTGAGCAGTTTACAAAGTTGGTATTCATCATACCAAGTTCTTTTGCTCTGTCATTCATCATTTTCACAAAGCCCACTTCACTGCCTGCTATATGCTCACCCAGAGCTGTGCACGCATCGTTGGCACTTGCTATTGCCGTTGCGCGAAGAAGCTCATCTACCGTCATCCTTTCTCCCTCTTTGAGCCATATCTGACTTCCACCTTTGCCTGCAGCCGTGGGGCTTGCTGTAACTGTATCCGTCAGGGCAATTTTTCCACTGTCAAGTGCTTCCATAAATAAAAGCAATGGCATTATCTTGGTTACAGATGCGGGATAAAGTTTTTCGTTTTCATTAAAGCTATATAGCACCTGCCCCGTTGATGCATCCATCAAAACAGCCGCTTTTGCCCTGACTTCAATCTCACTTTCGTTGACAGCAGAGGTACCAAAGCAAAAGCACCCCGAAAGCATTACAGTTACAATTAACAGTGAAATAAACCTTTTCATAAATATCACCTCTAAATTTTCTTTCAATGATATTTATGAATCTTAACGGTAATTTAAAACAAACATCTTGAATAATAAAAGCATTTGCTTTATAATTACACTATCATAATACAAGGTTGAATTAAAATGAAAGTTAAATTTTACACTCTCGGCTGTAAGGTTAATCAGTATGAGAGTCAGGCAATAGGCGAAAGCCTGAAAAAAAGAGGATATGAAATCATCGACGGCAAAGAAACTGCCGATGTGGTTATTGTCAACTCCTGCACTGTTACGGCAGAGTCCGACAGAAAGACCCGTCAGGCTGTACGCCGTTTCAAAAGACAGAATCCTAACGGCATTGTTGTGCTCACAGGCTGTATGCCTCAGGCTTATCCCGACAAGGCAAAAGAGCTTTTAGAAGCCGACATAGTCCTTGGCAACAAAAACAACAAAGCTCTCCCCGACATTCTGGAAAGCTATCTCAAATACGGTTCAAGAGCTTTTGAAGTCACTGAGCATCAGACCGGTGACAAATTCGGTGGTGACACTATAACAGCCTTTGAAGAAAGAACAAGAGCTTATATCAAAATCCAGGATGGTTGCAACCGTTTCTGCTCTTATTGTGTCATACCCTATGCCCGCGGCAGGGTACGTTCAAAGCCCCTTGACGAACTCAAAGCTGAGCTACAGCATCTCAGTGCTAACGGCTATAAAGAGGTTGTCCTCGTTGGTATCAATCTTTCCTCCTACGGTTCGGATATAGGCTGCACCTTCCCCGAGGCTGTAAAGGTCGCCAATGATACCGACGGTATTCTTCGTGTACGTCTCGGCTCACTTGAGCCTGACCATCTGACAGATGAGGTTATAGAAGAGCTGTCAAAGTGTGAGAAGCTCTGCCCTCAGTTCCACATCTCACTGCAAAGCGGCTGTGACAGTACCCTCAAGAGAATGAACCGCCACTACAACACAGCAGATTACAGACGCCTTTGCAAAAAGCTTCGTGAGTGCTTTAAAGATTGCACTCTCACCACAGACATTATGGTGGGCTTTGCAGGTGAAAGCGACGAAGATTTTGAGACAAGTCTCGCCTTTATGCAAGAAATCGCTTTTGAAAAAGTTCATGTCTTCCCCTACTCCGTGCGCAAGGGTACCCGTGCCGAAAAGCTTGACGGTCACCTTGATAAAAAGGTCAAGGAAGAACGCTGTAAGATAATGATTGAAAAAGCTGAAGAAATCAGAAGAGACTTTTTCCAAAAGCAGATAGGTAAAAATTATAACATCATTATCGAAAGCAAAACTGATGACGGCTATTACACAGGTCACACTGCAAATTATATCCCCGTAAAAGTAAAACTGCCGCAGGATTTAAACGGCAGTCTTTTGAATATTAAAATTACTGATGTCACCGAGGGAGATTTTCTCATAGGTGAAATCATCTGATAATTGACAGAGAGTGTTTCTTTTCAACAGAGCACTCTCTTATTTTTTCTGCACAAAGAGAGAAAAGATCTGTGTTTCTGCACTCGGCATCATAGATTTCTTTTGCCTTGCCTGAGAGATTTTTAGCTTCGGCATATTTTGTGATAATAGTCAGGTCGGTGTTATCCTTAGCCTTGGATAAAAGTGAAAGTCCTCTTTCGCTGACAGCCAAAACCCTGATATATGGCGGTATGCCCTGACAGTAGTCTTTTTTGATTTTTAGCCAAAGGCTCATCACTTCGCGTCTGACTCTTGAGTGGGTATAGTTTCTGCTCTTTGCCATCGCATATAAGCTCTCAAGAGAGTCCGCAGTCTGCACACTGTCATAAATTCGCATATCGAGTCCGTTGCAGTCGCTGACATAAAGCGAAAATTCTTCCTTTTTCATAAGGCGAAGCGCCGACAGAATGGCTCTTTCGCAATGGGTGATATTATATCTGACAGCTTCCTTATATAAGCTTGCAAGCTTTTCGGGAACATAATCAAAGCACTCGTCGCTGAGACCTGAACTTCTTATAAGACTCGCACTTGCTATGCTGTCTTTTGCTGCATCACTGTCGTGATCTGCACCTATGCGCTTAACAGGCAGAAGTTTAATATTATCTGAAAGATGTCTGATATATTCAATTGCCAAAGTATTGTTTGGAGATGAGACTATTTCACCTGCTTTTATGCCGAGAGTATCAGTCAAAGCTTTACTTACTGCTTCAGGATAAGACGCCCCCTCGGCAGAGTACCTTTTGATAAGTGTGCCTGTTTCTGCATCGTTTAATTTTTTGGCAACAGCTCTGAAAAGATTTTCGTCGTCACTCTCACAGCCGAATGAAAGAGCCTCAATGCCGAAGCTTTCGAGAAGTCCGACACTGCCCCTTGCAAAGGTTTCAGCTGAAGCCATAGCCCAGGGAGTCGGCAGGTCAATGACAACATCAGCTCCGCACATAACAGCAGCTTTTGCTCTGAGGTGTTTATCAAAAAAAGCGCACTCGCCCCTCTGAACAAAGTTGCCGCTCATAACACAGACTATCGTGTCGGCGCCCATAGCTTTGGCTTTTTTTATCTGATAAAGATGACCCTTGTGAAAAGGGTTATATTCGCAGACTATACCTGTTATCATATGCCGTCTCCTTTCTCTTTGCTATTAACCATTATATTATAGGTTCAGCCGATTATATTGTCAAGATAAAAACTCAAGGGAGCAGATCCGAAGATCGCTCCCTTAAGAAAAGTTGTTTTTTAATTATGCTTCGCTGATAGCTTCAACGGGGCATGAACCTGCACAAGCACCGCATTCGATGCAAGCGTCAGCATCGATAACATACTTGCCGTCACCTTCGCTGATAGCTTCAACAGGACAGTCTGCTGCGCAAGCGCCGCAAGCCATACAATCGTCACCAATTACATATGCCATAGTAGTTTCCTCCTATTTCGTCTTTTTGGTATCTTCATTGTAGCACATAAATCAAAAATATCAATAGGTTTAAGCAAAAAAATAAAGGATATTTTTCAAAATTTTGGTTAGCTTAGACAAACTGCGACAATATTCTGATTTAATCATCGCCTGTTATTTCTCTTTTTTAATGTTTTTGTAGACAGACAGTCCATATTTGACAAACAATATTCCCTATGTTATAATATTTTTCAATGATTTCTTTAGTAATATGTATTAAGGAGATATGATAATTATGACTAAATATCACTGGATGAAAACAGATACTGCCTCAATTATGTTTTCGTGTCTTAGCAGCAAAAAGTGGGGCAGAACTTTCCGAAACGCTGCCGTGATCAAAGATAAGGACATCGACGAAGCTCTTTTGATAAAAGCAGCTCAGGACCTAAGATTAAGATATCCGTCTATGCACACCCGCATAAAAAAAGGATTTTTCTGGAATTATCAGGAATTCACCGATGCTTTGCCCGAAATCAGACCGGAACATTCACGTGTGCTTACGCCCATAACAATGCGTGATGACAACAGACCCGATTTCAGAATTGTTTATCACAAAAGAAGAATCGCCATTGAATGTGCTCACCATTTAGGCGACGGCAAAGGTGCTACAGAATATTTCAAAGCTCTTGTAGAAAGATATGTTGAGCTTTCAGAAAATCCCGATAGTGAATACATTCTTACAGAGCCAACAGAAGCAGAGCTCAGCAATGCATACGCCGATTATTACATAAAAGGCGGTGAAAAGCCTGACGGCAATGCTCCCGAAGCTTATCACCTTGACTGCAAAAGCGAAAGAGATTTCCTGCAGTTGATTTTTGCTTTTATGCCCGTTGAAGAACTGCGCAAAAACTCAAAAGCAAAAGGTCTGACTATCAGTGAATATATGGTAGCGGCGCTTATTCTCGGCACTCTCAATCATGCAAATAAACCCATTACAGAGCCGATTGTTATTGCAGTACCTGTAAACCTTCGCAAATTCTTCCCCTCTGATACTGTCAGAAACTTCTCTGTTCAAAGCAAAATTCACTTTGATCCCAAGGGCAGAACAGACTGGACATTTGATGAAATCTGCACTGACATTGCAGGTCAGCTCAAAAAGAATACAGCCCCCGAGGAACTGCAGAAACAGCTCAACAAATTCGGCGACCTTGTAAATAATCCCGTTTTAAAGATAGTCCCCAACTTTATAAAACAGCCTGTACTGCGCACATCACAAAAAAAGACTCACGCAGGCTTCACTACTATTTTTACCAACATCGGCAACACTGAGTTTGATGCAGACCTTGCACCCAAAATTGAAAGATTCGAAGGCATAAACGGCGACACAAGCGGCTACGGTCTTGTGAGCACCTGTTCAGCTGTCAGCTGTAATGGACTTTTCAGTCTTTGCTTTTCTGTCTGTAGTCATGATACATCGTGGCAAAAGGAGTGTGTGAGAGTTTTAACCTCTCAGGGACTCACTGTAAGAATTGAAAGCACCCACGGAAACGGAGTGAATGAATAATGAGATGCACTAAATGCAATGTAGACCTTGCTGAAAGTTATAGTCGCTGCCCCCTTTGCGGTGCCGAAGCTGTCAATGATCCGGCTAAGCTTCTGGGTATTGAAGAAGCCCCCTATTCAAAAACAGCTCCCGTAAAAGAAAAGGATGTACCCAAGGCAGAAAAGAATTTTTCTCTCGAAAAGCTCAAAGCTTTTTTTAATCTTTAAGCTTTAATCTCCGCGATAATTCGTGGAGATTTTTGTTTTGCCGTAAGTCTGATGAGGGGTGGCTCCGTGAAATCGCCTCAGGCGATTTCCGAGGGCGCGGTGCGCCCTCGCGCCGAACTTTGTTCGGCGACGGAGCCACCTTGCCACCGCCCACTTAAAATTTTATCGTTTTCCACTTGTCAAATGAGGAATAATATTATATAATGTTATGAATGTAATTTTAAGGAGAGTCAGAGAATGTTTGAAAGTATAGCTGTTATACCCTCTTTCAGAAATGCAGTGTCTTCAGCTGTAGCATCAAGCAAACTCTCACACGCTCTGATATTCGAGGGCGCATCTTCTGAAATCCGCATTAGTGCCGCCAAAGAAACTGCAATGGCAATTCTTTGTAAAGGCAGCAACAAGCCCTGCAAAAACTGCAGCGCCTGCCACAAAGTCACCATTGACTCGCACCCCGATCTACATATCATCTCAAAAGACGGTGCTATGATAAAGGTTGATGAAATACGTGATATAAAAGAAAAAGCAAAGGTTTATCCCAACGACGGCGACAAAAGCGTTTTCATTATATGTGAGGCTCAGAATATGAATCCTCAGGCGCAGAATGCACTTCTCAAGATATTCGAAGAGCCTGCAAGGCACGTTTGTTTCATACTCACCTGCCCGTCAAAGTCGTCGCTTCTTGAAACAATAACCTCAAGAGCCACTGCATATTTTGCTGGTGAAGATACCGGTGAAACCGTCGGCGAGTCTGACGCCAAAGCAAAGCAGCTCGCCGCCGAGTTGCTTGTATCTATGACAAGCGAAAACGAATTTCAGTTTATGAAAAAAACTGCAGCTTTACAAAAGGACAAGGCTTTGTTTGCCCTGATGCTTAAGCATATGCAACCGATAATCAGAGATGCTTTGGTACTTGCCAGCGGCAGCAAAAATCTTGTCAGTAACGAAAAAGATATAAGCGAAAAATTACGAAATATACTGACTCAAAAAAAGCTTATGCTTTTACTCACAGAAATTCAGTCTTTAATGGAAACAGTCGAAAATTCAGCTAATCACAATCTGTCTCTCACCAGATTTTCAGCTTTATTATATTCTATAAAATAACACCAACACAGAAAGGGTGATAACTATGGCAGAGGTAATCTCAGTCAGATTTAAAGAAGTGGGCAAAAATTATTATTTTGACCCTAAAAATATAACATTCAAACGTGGTGACAAGGTTATTGTTGAAACAGCAAGAGGCCTTGAGTTTGGCGAAGTTACAATCAATAACAGAGATATTCCCGATGAGGAAATCACAGCCCCTCTCAAGCCCGTATTGCGTGTGGCAACAGAAAAAGACTTCGCAACCGTTGAAGAAAACAAAGCAAAAGAGAAGTCCGCCTTTGACATCTGTGCTCAGAAAATTCAGTATCACAAGCTCGATATGAAACTTGTTGATGTTGAATACACCTTCGACAGAAGCAAAATTCTTTTCTATTTCACAGCTGATAACAGAGTCGATTTCCGTGAGCTTGTAAAAGATCTTGCAGGTGTTTTCCACACCCGTATAGAGCTCAGACAAATCGGTGTAAGAGATGAAAGCAAAAAAATCGGCGGTCTCGGAATATGCGGCAGACCTTTCTGCTGTAACACTTTCCTCGGCTCATTCCAGCCTGTATCAATCAAAATGGCTAAAGAACAGAGTCTCTTCCTGAGTACCAGCAAAATCAGCGGCACTTGCGGAAGACTTATGTGTTGTCTTAAATACGAACAGGAAGCTTATGAACATCTCCTCAAGGTAACACCTAAAAACGGTGCTATTGTTGAGACTAAAGAGGGTAAGGGTACCGTTGTTGACTTCAATCTTCTCACAGGCATGCTCAAAGTTTCACTCGATAAGAGACCCGAAGCGGCTCCTATCGTTGTAAACAGAAAAGAGGTTAAAATCATCAAGGATACTCAGATAAAAGTTGACAAAAAAGAGCTTGATGAATTTAAAGCAATCGAATAAATTCAAAACGGAGACAGCGTAATTTGCGATTCTGTCTCCGTTTTTTATTTAATTTTCTTCACTTGTTTCAGCAAGGCTTTCACGTTCTTCTTTTTTCTTTTTTTCGATACGTATTTCCCACTGAATATAGAAAGTAAGTGCTGCTCTTAAAAGAATAACGGCACCGAGAAGAAGTATCTCATCCCATGTTCTGACGATAACTGTTCTTAACAGCTCCCCGCCTATTTTAAAGCTCATTGCCAGTGCGATACCCTCAACAAGATTTAATCGCATATGCTCATCTTTTTTTATTGCATCAATAATGCCTTTGATTATGGAGCCTACAACAACTGCAACGCCAACAAATTCCACAAAAAGAATAAGATATTTAACTGCAACCGTAAAATTATTTTCTATTATGACAAGTAAATTTTCCATTGACATCTCCTGATTTTCTGTTTTCATAGAGTATAACAGAAACGGGAGATTTTTTCAACAA
This sequence comes from Acutalibacteraceae bacterium, assembly GCA_045660525.1. Lineage (GTDB taxonomy): Bacteria > Bacillota > Clostridia > Oscillospirales > Acutalibacteraceae > UBA6857. Next base: position 14,803 of record JAZRDY010000114.1, read on the forward strand.
ATTATCTAAATTTAACATTTTATTTTAAGGCAAACGTCGGGGGGGCTCAGGAAATCCCCGTCGGGGATTTCGAGGGACCTGTGGTCCCTCGGCTTCGGCTCAGCCGAAGCCCTGAGCCCCCTCGCCCACCTTATAATGTAACTTTCATTTTTAATCTGAGTTTATCGCTTATCATTGCAATAAACTCGGAGTTAGTAGGCTTGCCTCTGGTATTTTGAATAGTATATCCAAAGTAGGACGAGAGCACATCTACATCGCCTCTGTCCCAGGCAACCTCAATAGCGTGTCTTATAGCACGTTCAACTCTCGACGGAGTTGTTTTATTGTTTTTAGCAACAGTCGGATAAAGCACCTTTGTTACTGAATGCATAAGATCAGGCTTTTTAATTGAAAGTGCAATAGCCTCTCTTAAATATTGATAGCCCTTAATATGTGCAGGTACACCTATTTGTCTCATAATATCAGATATCACAATTTCCAGATCCGAATCAACCTTCTCTGATTGTCTTGCAGGATGTTCTGACCAGCCTGCTATCTGAACTAATCTTTCTGCCATGATGTTCAGCTCAAAAGGCTTGATAAAGCAATAGTCAGCTCCTGCTGAAAACAGTTCACTTTCAAAACGTGGATTATCCCCCGTAAGAAGCAATGCTATAACGGGTCTTTGAGCAATATTTTCTTTTTTCAGTTGCCCAAGCACTCCGAGAGCATCAACCTTAGGCATAAAAGCATCCATAAGCACAATATCAGGCTTGTTAATTTTTATGTATTCTATTACCTTTGAGCCGTCTTTAGCTACACTCACCACATCAAAACCGTAATTCTCAAGAAACTTTACACAGTGCATCGCATAGTCATTGTTTTCCTGCACTATCATTATTCTTATTTTTTTACTCATCCGTTTCATCCTCCTAAAAACATTCGTATGTGAGTATTTGTCACATTTCGTATATTATCACATCAGTTTTGAAATTGCAACAGTTTTTTATAAAAAGTTTATAATTATCATAGTTTTTTCAATTCTGACCCTTGAAATATGATTTTATAAAGTTTTTTGATAATTAAAACCGCATATATTGAAAAATCATTGCTGAATTTGTATTATCATTATACACATTAACCGTGTCGAAATTTGTGAAAAAAACTCACTGAATTTATCAGTGAGCAAAAAATCATATTTTTTATTTTACTTTGTAAGCTCAGACATTATTTCTATCATAGTTTCCGCAAAAATGCCATAGCCTTTTGTAGGATCATTAACAAGCACATGAGTAACTGCACCTACTAACTTACCATCTTGTATAATAGGCGAACCTGACATTCCCTGCACTATACCGCCTGTTTTTTCAATAAGTTTTTCATCAGTTATCTTTATTACCATATTTTTATTTTCAGAGCTTGATGTATTAATTTTAGAAATCTCTACATCATATCGGCAGGGTCCCGAACCGTCAACAGTTGAAATTATTTGTGCCTTGCCTTCTTTTACTTCATAATTTAAAGCAATGGGTATGGCTTTACTTTGACTGTCGGTTTTGTTTATTATGCCGTATACGCCTTTCGGGTTGTTGGAAATCAATACTCCGATTGTCTGGTAAGAAAACACGCCGCAAAGCTCTCCCGCTTTACCTCGCTCGCCCTTATAGCAGCCATTGATATTTGCCGAAACTATATCTCCGTCGGAAAACGGCAGCATCTCACCGGTATCAACATCGCACACTCCGTGACCTAGGCCTGCGAAAGCACCTGTATTCGGGTCATAGAATGTCATGGTACCAATACCGGCAGCACTGTCTCTTATCCACATACCGGCTTTAAATTTGCATTGAGAAACACTGTAGTAAGTATTCAGAATGGTATTGCGCTTTTTACCGTTTCTTTCATACTCAACTTTAAAAGATGTTTTATCTCCCTTTGACAAAATATCGCTTAACGAATTACTGCTGACAACATCTTTTCCATCTACTTTCAATATGACATCGCCTTTTTTCAGTCCTGCCATATCACAAGGCGATATACTCCCCGTTTCGGTATCAACCGTTTCGGTTTTTATTATCAGCACACCTTCCGTAAAAAGTCTGAGACCAAATATTTCGCCTGAGGGTACAACATAATGTCTTTCGCTTACGGTCAGCGAAGAGTTTTTGACAGGTATGGCATTAAAGAGGTTTACACTTACTTTATATTTACCCCCTTTTTCTGCTGTGCGTACGTCTCTTTTTACTTCACCGTGACTCAGGGTGACAGTATAAAGATTGTTGACTCTGATGTTTTCTCCTGATACGCTGAAAATCTCATCAGGCACAGTATAGAAGCCATATACCACCAAAAACAGCGTTATAACGGTGACAGCTATGATTAAATTCTTGATAAACTTTATTCCCTTAACCATTTTTCACCTCCGCTACGACTGTTTTTTCAGCCGCATATATAATTTTAGCGAAAGTGCAAAAAATAAACCTGATAAAAAAATTCCTTAACTTGAAATTTTTATTTTTTAGTTTGCGGTGGAGGTCGGGCGGCGGCTGAGTCGCCGAACTTTGTTCGGCGTTGATGGATGCCAAAGGCATCCATCAGAAATCGCCCAAAGGGCGATTTCACTCAGCCGCCTCACCTCCCCTCTTCCTGAAACTCCATAAAAAAACAGCACCTCAAGTGAAGTGCTGTTAATTTTCATCTGACAAAATTTGTCATTACTCTGTCTTCTTTTTCAGGCAAACCGAACTTCTCTTTACCGAGAGCAATGCTCTTAACAAGAAACGACATATTTTCTGCAAGAGTTCTCATAGCCTGCAGACCCTCAATGTCCTCTGTTGCTTCGCCCACCTCTCTGCCGTGAACACTGTTCCAATACTGACCTGAAGCTACAGGCATACCGTAAACGGTGAAGAATTTATTGATCTGATCAAAAGCTGATGCTCCGCCGCCTCTGCGAAGAGCCACCACAGCGGCACCGACCTTCATAGTCTTGTCGAAATGGGTGCTGTAAAAAAGTCTGTTAAGCAGTGACACAAGAGTACCGTTAACGCCTGCGTGATATACAGGTGATCCGATAACCATACCGTCGCACTCTTCAAACTTCACTGCAAGCTCATTTACAATATCATCAAAGACACATTTATGATGCTCGAAACAATATCTGCAGGAGGTACAACCTCTTATATCCTTAGAGCCGACACGGATAACCTCTGTTTCAATGCCATTTTTATGAAAGATTTTTTCCATTTCACTAAAAGCAAGAGCTGTGTTGCCATCCGCTCTAGGACTGCCGTTTATCATAAGAATTTTCATTTTTCATCTATCCAATCATTTTTTGCTATATCTTTATTCCTTAGCCTCAACAGAGATATAAGCATTATATTTACCTAAAACCCAACAATCGTCAAAGCCATCTGATACAATGGAAATATTTGACACGGCAACGAGCTGTTCACTGCGTTGTTCAAGGTCAAGAGAGGAAACATTAATCTCTATCTGTATATCTTCCTCTGTTATTTTATCAAGCTTTTCTCTCGGGCCGATAACCGTAACTGAGTTCAGCTCACTCTTTTCAAAATTTATTGTATAGCTGTAGTTTTCACCCTGGTTTAATAAAACAATTTTACCCGGTGTCTGCTGTAAAGTTACTGATGACATAGACGACATATCAAGGCTCACTGTGAATTTAGTGATAGACTTGTCTACTAAGTTTACTCCAAGCTTTTCATCAACAGGAAATTCGAAATAATTCACTTTGTTTGATACATTGCTGAAATCCACAGTACCGACATAAAGATTTTCAATTTCTTCATCTTTTGAGTTATAAAGAACATTCACAGTTGCGGGGTACACGGTAAACTTTGGAGTCTCATCAGCATAAGCTGACGGCTGATTGACAAACTTCACAGAAGTGCTGACCTGCTTGCTGACATAAAGAGGTATTGTCACCGTTGCGGGATTTGATTCATTGATACCGGGGCAAGAAAGATATTTGCTGTCGCTTAATCTGTCAAGAACATAGGCAATCTCCGCCTCGATTTCTTTGGTAACACTCAAGGGCAGACTGTCTTCATCAAGCTTGGCATTGAAATAAACTTTCTCAAGCTTATTTATAATAGTTGCGGGACCTCTGACTTCAACAGTTGTCATCGACGGAACTATGTTTCCGACTGTGAATTTATCGCTTGCAAGTGATTTAATATCATTTTCAAGATTTGCCACAACATTGAAAGTATCTGCAACCTCTTTATCAAAATAAACAGTTATATTTGACGGGCTGATTTTTTTGATGTTAACATCAGACGCGTCTGATGTGTCGGCTATTTTTGCTGTAAGGCTGAGAGTTTTATGACCTGCTGAATCAATGTATGAACTTGCAGTCTCAACTATAATATCGTCTTTTGACAATGCTTTTTGGTTAACGTTATATGCTTTACCGCTTACTTCAACCTCAACATAAAGATCTTCTTCATCAAAAAACACCTTATAGTCTTCGGGCAGAGAAATGTTATCTGCAATATTAACTTTAACATCACTGAGTGTTCTTGTTACGTCGGCACTGTAATTTATTTTTACACTTGCCCACAAAAGCAGTGCAACAACAACAGAAAATACCATCAGGAATTTATTATTATAAAACAAGCTTTCAATGGAACTTTTTTTGCTCTTGTTCATTATTTTCTCCTCCTTGTAAGCTTGAATGTACCGCTTCTGTTTTCTTCAGGCACCATATATTCTGTGAGTTCTTCAAGAAGCTCACCCAATGTAAGATTTCTGACAAGAGTACCTCCGTTGGCAAGTGATATAGCGCCCGTTTCTTCTGAAACAATAACAACAAGAGCATCGCTATGTTCTGTAACACCAATACCGGCTCTGTGTCTTGTGCCGAGCTCTTTGCTGATTTCGTTCTGAGTAAGGGGCAATATACAGCCTGCTGAATGAATACGGTTGTCTCTTATAACCATAGCACCGTCGTGAAGCGGAGCCTTCGGGAAGAATATATTTTCAATAACGGCACTCGACACCGCGGAATCAACTACCGTACCGGTACTGAGAACTTCACCAAGCATTGTACCACCCTCAATAACAATAAGAGCGCCTATCTTCTTTTCGCTCATATTTGCCGCGGCCTTGGCAATGTTAGAAGCACTTGCGTGAAGCTCATCCTGAGCATAGTTAGTGTTGCGAAGCGAAAACAGAGAAATCTTCTTAAAATCACCTCTACCGAAGCTTTCAATCGCCTGTCTGATTTCGGGTTGAAACAGAAGTATCATAACAATAACGATATCGCCGAAAAGGTGACTGAACAGATAACTTGACGCAGACATATTAAGTGAGGAAACAATAAAATAAACCACACCCATAAAAACAATACCCTTCACAAGATTAAATGCTCGGGTCTGTCTTACAAGCTTGATACAATAATAAAGCACAAGAGCAACCAATGCTATATCGATAAGATCATACCACTTTATATCTAAAACAAGTTTAATAATGGCGTCGCCCATATTTTTCAAAATTTCTGTCATAATTTTCCTCCTTTTTCTACTATTTATATACATAACTATTCCATCTTATTTATTGTATCATAAATTATCCATCTTTGCAATTTTATTAAGAGAAAATACTAAATTTTTTATATCTTTTTTTGTATTGAACCAGCCGGGGCTGACTCTTACAACTCCGTTTTTTTCAGTACCGCTTGTATGGTGACTTATATATGCACAGTGATATCCCGCCCTTACTGCAAAATTCAATTCATCAAGAGCTGCGGCCACTCTTTCGCTATGATAATCTTTAAGATTAAAAGCAACCAAACAAGCAGGATTTACACCTGCCTTATGACTGTAAAGTTCAACACCCTTTATAGCCGATAAATCTTCTTTCAACACCTTACAAAGATAGCTTTCTTTTTTGTGTATTGCCTGTTCACCGCCGACAAAAGAAATATAGTCCATACCCTTTTTAAGGCCCCATATGCCAGGCAGATTAACCGTTCCGCTTTCAAGCTTGTCAGGGTACACCTCAGGCTGACTCTCGCTCATAGAAAAGCTCCCGGTACCGCCCTGACAAAGAGAGTCCACATCACTGTCTTCACCTATAAGAAGCATACCCGTACCCATAGGCCCCATAAGACCCTTATGCCCCGGAATACAAAGGATATCCACATTCATTTTTTTCATATCAATTTTAAAGGTACCCGCACTCTGAGCACCGTCAACAATAAAGCATATACCTCGTTTTTTCAGCTCTGCACCCAGCTTTTCTATAGGCAAAACAGTGCCGAAAACATTTGATGCCATTGTGCATACTACCGCTGTGGTATTCTTTTTTATAAGGGAAAGAAAATTATCAACTGTAGCTTCTGCACTTTCAGGGTCTACCTCTGCAATGCTGTAAGTTATTATGCCTTTTTCATAAAGATAGTGCACAGGTCTTAAAACCGAATTATGCTCAAGGGATGATATAATCACGTGGTCACCTTTTTGTAATACGCCTTTTATGGCAGTGTTAAGTGACATAGTGCAATTACAGGTGAAGATGACTTTTTCACTGTTACAATTAAACATTTCACTTGCCTTTTCACGCGTTAAATATACCATCTCCCCTGCTTTTGCAGACATTTTATGTCCGCCTCTGCCCGCATTTGCACCCACATATTTCTGGGCATAAGCCATAGCATTTATAACAGATTCAGGCTTGGGATATGTTGTAGCTGCATTGTCAAGATAAATCATAATCTGTCACGATAGCTTTCCACACCAAGATTTTTTATGTGGTGTTGCATAATAATATCATAAGCCGACCATATATCTGAATAGACAAAAAGAGCAAAATTACAACCCTCTTTGTGGTTCGGATTAGGATTTCTTTTGAGTCTTGATTTTATGCCGTGTTTATTAAGAATGACTCTTGCCTTTTCGCCCAGAGTCTGACTTTCAAATTTTATATATGTGTGAGTCAAAGGTCACTCCTCCTTAATATAATATCTCCCTATATTATATGATAGATTTTATCTTAAGGACACAAAAAAACGTACCCGAGGTTTATCGGGTACGCCTGAAATATTAACTTATCTGACCTTATAGAGATTTGCTTCAAAGGGTACGAGTAAATCTTTTTTATTCGCCTTGATGTTTGAAGCTACAAGCTCAAAACCGTTGGTGCAAACAGTCTTTTTCTGCTGTTTGTCTGTAAGGTTAATTTCGATATAGTATGTGTCTTTTTCGCCGATACGATAGTAAGCGAGTACATCATTCCACTTTTCTTTTGCAAGTCTGAAGTCGCCGTAAACAAGAGTGGGTATCTCGTGGCGAAGAGCAATCATCTTACGGTAGAAGTTAAGCACTGAGTCTTCGACTTTATCCTGAGCCTCAACATTGATTTTCTCATAGCCGGGCATACACTCGAGCCAGGGGGTACCTGTAGTAAAGCCTGCATTTTCTTCAGCTGACCAGCACATAGGCATTCTGCAGTTATCTCGTGAGCCTGCAAGAAGATTTTCATAAGCCTGCTGCTGAGTCATACCATTAGCGGTCTGTTCCTTAA
>JAZRDY010000115.1:0-10687 GCA_045660525.1 Acutalibacteraceae bacterium
AAAAATGAGTAAGACACATTCCCTTGGTCACACGGTGGCAGGCGTTAGCTGTGTCGCACAGACATTCCACTTAATGCTGCTTGGTTCCCCACCTGACATGGTTCGCGGCGTACTGTCGCACAGGACCCACCACCGCATGACCAAAATAAAGTATCTTACTCTTTAGCCTTGATATTATAATATAAATAACAGAGAAAATCAAGAGGATTTGAGAAAAATTATGAATTAGGAATTAGGAATTATGAGAACCCTTCCACCGCTTCATGTTCCCCCTTCTCTTTCAGAGACGGCAAGATAAGGTTGACACCTTTGGTGCTATTATATGGTACGCGGGGAAGCGGGAATATGAAAACAACTCTTTTCCCGCCCCAAAAAGCTTTTTACAAACAAAACAACCCCTTGCAATATTTTTACAAAGGGGTTGAGTCAGGTTATTCTTCAAACATATCACTTAGTCTTTTTACAGAGTTGTAAAGGTCTTTGACACCATCTTCAAGCTTTTCTTCGGAAACATTTTCAAGATAAGAGCTTGACTCGAGAGTAAGATAGCCGTCATATCCGATTTCTTTAAGAGCTTTAACAATAGGCACAAAATCAATGCTCATTGAAAATGGAATCTGATGTGAGTCGTGAAGCTTATCGTTGTCGTGTATATGTAAAGCTTTAAGTCTGGAACCAAGCTTTTTTATCATATCAGCTGCAGTTGTTTTGCTTCCTTTCATTTCAGCGTGGCCGATATCAAGACAAGCCACTAAAAAATCATCGTTTACGGCATCAAGATGTGCATTGAAGCTTTTGGGAGTAGCACAAGCGGCAAAGCCTGAGTAACGAAGAAGTCTGTTCCAGTTCCACATATTTTCAGTAGCAATTTTTACATTGTGTTCTTTCGCAAAAGGTAAAAGATCAAAATACATTTGAGCATTTTTTTGTGGGGAGCCGTTATTCATAGGATGAATTATGCAAATGTTGCCGCCTGCCTCTGCAACACACTCAATAGCTCTTTTGAGATAATAAACACTCTTAGGTGATGAGGGAAAAGGTGCATGACCCTGATTACATACAATACCGTTATCAAGACCGACTTGTTTAAGTCTGCGTGCAAAAGCGAGATAGTTATCTTTTGCCGTGGGATGGTCTTCGGGTATCAAGATTCCTTTTTGTTCTCTGCACATATTGAACATAGAAAAGTCCCAAGCGTCAAAACCCGCTTTGGCTACAAGCTCAACTGCTTTTTCTTCTCCAACATGCAATGCAATTGAATATATTTCGGTAGAGGTTTTCATATTATCACATCCTTTATATCTATTTTAGCATTGTTTTTAAAGAAAGTGAATACTAAAAATAAAAAACAACGAAACATTAAAACAAAAACGGCGGGTAGGAACTAACCTACTCGCCGTCTTTTCGTCGCGTACCAATAAACCTATATTTGTGGTCAGAAACTTATCTGCACCGTCATTTTTAATCGCCGTTCTGCGCTCTGCGTTCTGCGTTCTGCACTCTCATAACACAAACTATCATCACAATGGGAAATACCACCGCAAACAGCAGTCCTTTGCCAAGATCATCACCGAGAAGTGATGTTGCCTTGCCCACAAGCGCAGGACCCGTGGCACAGCCTGAGTCACCGAAAAGAGCAAGCAATGCAAACATAGCAGTGCCACCTGCAGGGATTTTCTCAGCCGCAAGAGAGAATGTACCCGGCCACATAATACCAACAGAAAAACCGCAAACTGCACAAGCTAAAAGTGACACTATAGGCCAGGGCGAAAATCCTGCTACAATATAACTTACAGTACAAAGCACCGCACTTGCAATCATAGCCTTACCGAGAGAAATCTTACTTGAATATTTGGAATACAGCACTCTCGCACTACCCATAAGCACAGCAAAAAGACACGGGCCAAGCAGATCCCCCATAGTTTTGCTGACTTCAAGTCCCGATTCGGCAAATGCAGACGCCCACTGACTCATAGCGAGCTCACTTGCACCTGAACAGAGCATAATCACCGCAAGAATATAAAAGAGCTTTGTTCTGAAAAGCTTTTGCACTCCCATACCCTTGTTTTCGCTCAGCACCTTCGGAATAGGTACTACGCAGAAATATGCACCGTTGAAAAGTGGTACACAAGCCCAGATAAGCGCGAGAAGTCTCCAGTTTGAGATGCCTGCAAAGTTGAAGAACAAGGTTGAAAAAATCACCACGCACATCTGTCCCCAACAATAAAATGAGTGCAGAAGACTCATAGCACCTGCTTTGCTGTCACTGGGACAAGCTTCAACCAAAGGACTGATAATAACCTCAATAAGGCCACTGCCGATTGCATATATTATTATCGAGATAATTATGCCTGCATACGGGTTCATTATAAACGGAAATACACTGAGCCCTGCAAGACCTATACAAGCGAAAACGTGGGCCATTATTACGCTGATTCTGTATCCTATCTTATCAATAAAATAGGCTGAAAGAAAATCAACGCAAAGCTGCACAGCGAAATTTATAACTATAAGCAAAGAAATCTGATCATAGCTGAAGCCGAAATCCTTCTGAAAAGTCAGGAACAAGAGAGGTATGAAATTGTTAATAATCGACTGCACGAAATACCCTGCATAAGAAGCATAGAATGTATGTTTATAGTTATTTCTGATTGACATAGTTTTACCTTGCCTTGAATTTAATAGTGCAATGATATCACAGTTCGATATTTAAATCAATATATTAAAAAACATTAAACTATTGAAATGTCTTGTAAAAAAGTGATATAATTAATTTACAACAAGCAGATAAGAAAGGAGAAAATATTATGTTATCTGTACTCAAAAAAATCCTTGCTTTTTCAGTGTCAATCATTCTCACAGTCAGCGGTTTTGCAGGCATTACAGGAAATATCAGCGATGACTATGCTGAAGGCAAATACAAAAACGTTATCCTTTTGATTGGCGACGGTATGAGTTTCAACACTCTCGAAGCAACCAAAGAACTCAAAACAGACGGTTATCTCGCAATGGAAACTATGCCCGTAAAAGCATCAAGCGACATCGACTCATATGTTATTCCTGCTACGGACTCTGCCGCAGGCGGCACAGCTCTTGCAACAGGTATGCGCGTATGGATAAACTCCGTTGCCGTATTCCCCTTCCTGCCCTATGCACCTGACGACATCAGTGTACCCATCACTCTTTGCGAGCTTGCAAAAGCAAACGGTATGGCTGCAGGTGTGGTAACAACCGATCAGACAAGCGGCGCTACACCGTCTTCATTCTCAGCTCACACTATCGCAAGAGGCAATGAAGAGGATATCTCAGCCGATCAGCTCGTGTCAGGACTTGACCTTATCTGGGGCGGTGCAAGTGAAAGCATCAACGAAGAAAACACCGCAGCTAACGGTTACACCTATATCGACAGCGAAACAGATATGAACACCCTCACAGCAGGCAGTAAATCATTTGCACAGTTCAGCTTTGACGATATGAAATATTGCACAAACAACTATGACACTCCCACTATTGAAGAAATGACAACAAAGGCTATTGAAATTCTTTCAGCTGACGAAGACGGTTTCTTCCTTATGGTTGAAGGCGCGTGTATCGACAAGCACGAACACAACAATGATATGGATAACACTATTCTTTCTGCCGCAGAGTTTGACAAAGCTGTTGCAGCTGCTCTCGAGTTTGCAAAAGCAGACGGTGAAACCCTCGTTGTTGTTACCGCCGACCACGGCACAGGCGGCATCAAAAAAGATAAAAACTCAGGCGAATTCATCTTTACAAGCGGCAATCACGACCTCTGGGATGTTCCCGTTTTTGTTTCCGCTGATGATGCAGGCTTCATTGCCGGCAAAGAAGTAAAGAACCGTCAGATTCCCGTACAGATTGCTCGCGTTCTCGGCTTTGATAAGAGTCAGTTCCCTGCACAGAAATAATATAAAATCTCAAAAATCAAGACCTGCTTTAAACAAGGCAGGTCTTTTTTATATCCCTGAGTTGCGTTACTTCAAAAACCATAGCACAAATCTGACACTTGTATTGTTACTTTTATACCATTTTAAGCTCTGTTTTTTGTTAAAATGTGAAAAAAGCACAGTTTAAATCCTGAAATGTTGCTTTTTTTGTGGATTTTTTTTAATAGTTGTGTTATTATAGCTTAGTATAGAGTATTATGAGTTTTTATACTCTGAAAACTCCATTTCACAAACTTTACGGTAAAACCGTTTAAAGGAGGACTAAAGTTAATGCTTAAGAAAATCAGCACAATTCCCTTCAAAGACACTGCAGAACAGTCAGCTAAGCTTGATGCCGTTATCGCTGAGTGCACAGGTGATGTAAGTATGCTTATGCACGTAATGCAGGAAGCTCAGGCTATCTACGGTTATCTCCCCTTTGAAGTGCAGAATAAGATTGCAGAAGGTATGAACGTACCCCTTGAAAAAGTTTACGGTGTAGCAACATTCTATGCTCAGTTCGCTCTTTCACCCAAGGGTAAATACGATATTTCAGTTTGCCTCGGTACCGCTTGTTATGTTAAGGGTGCTCAGGAGCTCCTTGATGAGCTTTCAGCTCAGCTTGGTATCGGCGCAGAAGAATGCACACCTGACGGCAAATATTCACTCACAGCCTGCCGCTGTATCGGTGCTTGCGGTCTTGCTCCCGTTCTTACAGTCAACGAAGACGTTTACGGCAAAATTACCGCAGCAGACATCAAAGGTATTCTCGCTAAGTATCAGGACTGATGAGAGAACTTTCACTGAATGTGCTTGATATTGCTCAGAACAGCATATCAGCCGATGCTTCACTCATTGAAATAACACTTGAAGAAAACACAGCAGATCACACTTTGCTCATAAGCATCTGTGACAACGGTAAGGGGATGACCGAGCAACAAGTCAACAATGTCCGCGACCCGTTCTTTACAACCCGAACCACAAGAAAAGTCGGCATGGGAATCCCCCTTTTCAAGTTTGCTGCTGAAATGACCGGCGGTAAGTTTGAAATAGAAAGCGAAGTCGGCGTCGGCACTAAGGTCAGAGCATACTTCAAAACAGATCACCTTGACTTCACACCTGTTGGCGATATGACCTCGACAATGATTTCTCTTATCACAATGAATCTCGGTATAGACTTTGTCTACAAAAGAAAAGTCAACCAAAAAGAGTTCACCGTTGACACAAGACAGCTTAAAGAAATCCTCGGCGATGTTCCCCTGAACGAGCCGAGCATTGCAATGTGGATACAACAATACATAAATGAAAACACGAAACAACTCCCGGAGGTGTAATATAATATGAAAACTCTTGAAGAACTTATGGCATTAAGAGATGCAGCCAAAGCTAATATGACAACCCGCGACGATTCATCTGAGGTTATCAGAATAGTTGTCGGCATGGCTACTTGCGGTATCGCAGCAGGTGCAAGACCTGTTATGGCAAAGTTTGTTGACGAAGCTGCAAAGCGCGGTCTTACAAATGTAACTGTTGCTCAGACCGGCTGTATCGGTATGTGCCGTTTTGAACCTATCGCAGAGGTTCTCGTACCCGGTAAAGAAAAGGTAACCTATGTTCAGCTTACTGAAGAAAAGGTTGCAAGAATTATTGCCGACCACATTGTTAACGGTGTACCCGTTACAGAATATACTATCGGCGCAGTAACAGAATAAGGAGGAAGTAAAAATGTATCGTTCCCACGTGCTTGTTTGTGGCGGTACCGGTTGTACCTCCTCAAATTCACAGAAAATCATCGAAGCTATGGAAGCTGAAATCAAGGCAAAAGGTCTTGATAAAGAAGTGCAGGTTATCCGTACAGGTTGTTTCGGTCTTTGCGCTCTCGGCCCTATTATGATTGTTTATCCCGAAGGCTGCTTCTATTCAGAAGTTAAGGTTGAAGATGTTCCCGAAATCGTTGAAGAACACCTTCTCAAAGGCCGTATGGTTAAGCGTCTTCTTTACAGTGAAACTGTAACACCCACAGAAATCAAAGGTCTTCACGACACAGCATTCTATAAAAAGCAAAAGAGAGTTGCTCTTGCAAACTGCGGTGTTATCAACCCTGAAGACATCAACGAATATATCGCATACGACGGCTATCAGGCACTTGCTAAGTGTCTCACACAGCTCACTCCCGAGCAGGTTGTGCAGATAGTTAAAGACTCAGGTCTTCGTGGCCGCGGCGGCGGCGGTTTCCCCACAGGTCTTAAGTGGAGCTTCACAGCTGCTAATCAGGCTGACCAGAAATACGTTGTATGTAACGCCGACGAAGGTGACCCCGGTGCATTTATGGACCGTTCAGTCCTTGAAGGCGACCCCCACTGTCTTATCGAAGCTATGACCATCTGCGGTTATGCAACAGGTGCAACAGAGGGTTATGTTTACGTTCGTGCTGAGTATCCCATCGCTGTTGCAAGACTTCAGATTGCTATTAATCAGGCTAAGGAAATGGGTCTTCTCGGTAAACATATCTTCGGCTCAGGCTTTGACTTTGATCTTCACATCAAGCTTGGTGCAGGTGCATTCGTATGCGGTGAAGAAACAGCTCTTATGACTTCAATCGAAGGTAACCGCGGTGAGCCCAGACCCCGTCCTCCCTATCCTGCAGTTAAGGGTCTTTTCGGCAAACCCACAACAGAAAACAACGTTGAAACCTTTGCAAATATCCCTGCTATTATCCGTAACGGCGGCGAATGGTTCGCTTCAATGGGTACAGAAAAATCAAAGGGTACAAAGGTATTCGCACTCGGCGGTAAAATCGCAAACACAGGTCTTGTTGAAATTCCTATGGGTACCACACTTCGTGATATCATCTACGAAATCGGTGGCGGTATTCCCGGCGGCAAAAAATTCAAGGCTGCTCAGACAGGCGGTCCCTCAGGCGGTTGTATCCCTGCTTCACTTATCGACACACCTATCGACTATGATAACCTTACAGCTATCGGCTGTATGATGGGTTCAGGTGGTCTTATCGTAATGGACGAAGACAACTGTATGGTTGACATCGCTAAGTTCTTCCTCGACTTCACAGTTGATGAATCCTGCGGTAAGTGTACTCCCTGCCGTGTAGGTACAAAGAGACTTCGCGAAATGCTTGACAAGATCACAGACGGCAAGGCTACTCTTGAAGATCTGGACAAGCTCGAAGAACTTTGCCACTATATCAAAGACAACTCACTTTGCGGTCTCGGTCAGACAGCCCCTAACCCCGTACTTGCAACACTCAAGTTCTTCCGTGATGAATATGTAGCTCACGTTGTTGATAAGAAGTGTCCCGCAGGCGTATGTAAGAATCTTACCAAGTTCTCAATTGAAGCTGACCTTTGTAAGGGTTGTACTCTTTGTGCTAAGAAGTGCCCCGTTGGTGCTATCTCAGGTACAGTTAAACAGCCTCACGTTATTGATACAGAAAAATGTATCAAGTGCGGTGTTTGTATGGATTCATGTAAATTCAAAGCTATTATTAAGAAATAAGGAGGTACGAAGCAATGGATAAAATGATTAACATTAAAATCAACGGTATGCCCTGCAGCGTACCTTACGGAACAACAATTCTCGAAGCTGCAAGACAGCTCGGTATTGAAATCCCCACTCTCTGCTATCTCAAGGAAATCAACGAAATCGGTGCTTGCCGTTTCTGCGTTGTTGAGGTAACAGGTGCAAGAAGCCTTGTTGCAGCTTGCGTATTCCCCATCGAAAGAGAAGGAACAGAAATTTTCACAAACAGCGACAGAGTACGTAAAGCAAGAAAAACTACTCTCGAGCTCATCCTTTCAACACACGAAAGAAAGTGCCTTTCATGCGTAAGAAGCGGTAACTGCGAGCTTCAGAAGCTCTGCAAAGAATACGGCGTAGATGATGAGGGCAAGTTCGACGGCGATAAGCCCGTATATGAAATCGACTACTCAGCTGCTCATATGGTAAGAGATAACAACAAGTGTATCCTCTGCCGTCGCTGTGTTGCTGCTTGTAATCAGCAGGGTATCAGCGTTATCGGTGCTAATGCGCGCGGTATCGACACACACATCGGTTCAGCATTTGAGCTTCCCCTCAATGCAACATCCTGTATCTCCTGCGGTCAGTGTATCGTAAACTGCCCCGTAGGCGCACTCTATGAAAAAGACGACACAGAAAAAGTATTCGCAGCTATCAGTGATCCCACAAAGCACGTTGTTGTTCAGGCTGCTCCCGCAGTTCGTGCAACTCTCGGCGAATGCTTTGATATGCCCATCGGCACAGATGTAACAGGCAAGATGTTTGCAGCTCTTCGCAGACTCGGCTTCGACAAGGTATTCGACACCAACTTTGCTGCTGACCTTACAATTATGGAAGAAGCAACAGAGCTTCTCTCAAGAGTCAAGAACGGCGGCGTTCTTCCTATGATTACATCATGTTCCCCCGGTTGGATCAAGTACTGCGAACACTACTATCCCACAGAGCTCGACCACCTTTCAACCTGCAAATCACCTATGCAGATGCAGGGCGCTATTATCAAGAGCTATTATGCCGAAAAGAACGGCATCGATCCCAAAGATATCGTTTCAGTTGCTATTATGCCTTGTACCGCTAAGAAATTTGAATGCGGCCGCGATGATGAAGCAGGTGCAGGTTATCCCGACGTTGACTATGTACTCACCACAAGAGAACTCGGCAGAATGATTGATACAGCAGGTATCAACTTCAAGATTCTTCCCGATGAAAGCTGTGATGCTCCTCTCGGTCAGGGTACAGGTGCGGCTGTTATCTTCGGTGCAACCGGCGGTGTTATGGAAGCTGCTCTTCGTACTGCTGCTGAAGTTATTACAGGCACAGAGCTTGATAACCCCGAATTCCACGATGTACGCGGTATGGAAGGCGTAAAAGAGGCTTCATATAAACTCGGCGACCTTGATGTTAAGGTAGCAATTGCAAGTGGTACAAAGAATGCCAAAGTGCTTATGGATAAGGTTAAGGACGGCACTGCTGACTATACATTCATCGAAATTATGGGTTGCCCTGGTGGTTGTATCAACGGTGGCGGTCAGCCTGTACAGAGCGCAACAGTTCGTAACTTCACAGACCTTAAGGGTCTCAGAGCTGCAGCTCTTTATGAGAATGACAAGAACCGTCCTCACAGAAAGAGTCACGAAAATGAAGATGTCAAGGCAGTTTATGCTGAATTCCTCGGTGAGCCCAACAGCCACAAAGCACACGAGCTTCTTCACACTTCATATGTTGCAAGACCTATGTTTAATAAATAATCTCTTAAATCTGAAGCGACTCGAAAAGGGTCGCTTCTTTTTTTAGTATGATAAAAAGGTGAGATGTGGCTCCGTGAAAGCACCTCAGGTGCTTTCAGCGGATGCCCTCGGGGCATCCGCGCGCCGTAAACGGCGACGGAGCCACCCACCCGACGAAAAATTCATTGACTTTTTTACACTATAATAGTAAACTTAAAGACATAACAAAGAAAGCAGGTGCTTAACATGAAAAAACTTATTGCCCTTACTCTTTGCCTGATGATGCTTATTCCCTTTATGACTGTCAGCATCGGCGCTATAGATGTCAGTCTCAATCAAGGCAAAGACTCCCTTGTTGCGCAGTGGAAAAAAGGCGAAGCTCACGACCTCGATTACAGAGCCTACTCTCCCGTTAAAGACGAAAACGACAACACCAAATATCCCTTGGTTGTTATTCTTCACGGCAGAAACAGCGGTTCAAACGAAGGTGAACAGCTCACAGCCTCAGACTTTTATAAATGGTCAAGCAGTGAATATCAGGCGCGGTTTAAAAATGCAGGTGGTGCCTTCATACTTATGCCTCGTACTCCCGGCGGTGACGTAAACACCTGGGCAAACACTTCATTCCATTCAGAGCTTATGTCACTTGTAAGAGACTATATTTCAGCCAACGCAGATAATATCGACACATCACGCATCTACCTTATGGGTTGGAGTATGGGCGGTGCAGGTACCGTTAGTTTTGCAGCAAACAACCCCGGGTTCTTTGCCGCGCTTGTAGTTATTGCTCCTTTTGATTCTGTCACAACAGCTCAGGTCAAGTCAATGAAAAATACTCCCATCTGGCTTGTCACCTGCACAAAAGACACAACAGCGTCTCACGTAACCTTTGCAAAACCTTTCTGGAACAGCGTTAAGGATATCACTGAGATCCCCTCATATTGCAGAATTACAACTTTCAGCAAATATAACTATCACGATGGCGGACACCATCGTGTAGACTACGCTGTTGCCAATGATCTTCTCAACCAGCCCTCAGACTGCGGTATGAAGACAGAAAATGCCAAAGGTGTCAGAATCAATACAAGCGAAAGCGAATCAATCATCACCTGGCTTTCATCACAAAGACTTGGTGAAGCAAAAGAAAACGATGTCTGCCACTGCAACTGTCACGCAAGCAAGGGTTGGACAAAATTCTGGTGGGCAATCACAAATTTCTTCAATATGATTTTCAGTCCCTCTAAAAAATTATGCGCTTGCGGTGATGCACACTGGTAATGTGACAGTTTTATGAAACGAATATAAAAATTTGTTTACAGTATGGGCAAAGGCTGTTAACGACACTTTAAATTACTTTTAAAGTAATCCCCGTATACTGTGATTGTGCGATGGGAATTGATGTGTGTTTTTTTCCGATTTTTCATTCATCATCCCTCCTTCCCACCGCACTCCCCTCTCCTTTCAAATATGTATGTAAAGAAG
>JAZRDY010000116.1:0-1667 GCA_045660525.1 Acutalibacteraceae bacterium
CCGGATGTGTTGACGGTGTGATAACAGGATGTATTTTATCAGTCGGCAGAATACTTGGCGAATCAGCAGCTCTGCTCTTTACGGCAGGTTTTGCCCACGCACTTAACGGTATTTTTGAAGGACTTACAAGTCCCGGTGCTACATTGACAGTAGCTCTTTATGTATATGCAAAAGAAGAGGGCGAATTTGGTGTTGCATTTGCTATTGCCGCCATTCTTATGATTTTAACATTTCTTATAAACCTTTCTGCCACAATGGTAGGAGAACATTTTTCTAAAAGGAGAAGCGTATGAGTGAAATAATGACAGCCAAAGATTTATGCTTATGGTATGGCGAAAATCAGGCTTTGAAAAATATAAATATATCAATTCCCGAAAAGAGCATTACTGCATTAATCGGACCTTCAGGTTGCGGTAAATCAACCTTTCTTAAAACTCTTAACCGTATGAATGATCTTATAACTTCGGTAAAAATTCAAGGTGAGGTTTCGTACAAAGGAAAAAACATTTTTGATAAAGATGTAGATGTAAATGAGCTTCGTCGTGATATTGGTATGGTATTCCAAAAGCCCAACCCGTTTCCGATGAGCATTTATGATAATATAGCGTATGGTCCCCGTACGCACGGAATCACAAGCAAAGTAAAGCTTGATGAAATTGTAGAAAAAGCTCTCATTGATGCAGCAATATGGGATGAAGTAAAGGATAGGCTCAAGAAAAATGCTCTCGGTCTTTCAGGTGGTCAGCAACAGCGTCTTTGTATTGCTCGTGCTCTTGCAGTAGAACCCAAAGTATTACTTATGGACGAGCCAACTTCAGCACTTGACCCGATTTCAACCTCACGAATTGAAGAACTTGCATTGCAATTAAAAGAAAAGTATACTATAATCATAGTAACTCATAATATGCAGCAGGCAGTTCGTATTTCTGATAATACAGCGTTCTTCCTTCTTGGAGAATTAATTGAAGTTGATGAAACAGAGAAATTATTCTCACAACCCACAGATAAACGCACAGAAGATTATATTACAGGAAGGTTTGGATAATATGAGAAGCAGATTTGATGAGCAACTTGGCTTGCTGAATAAAAAGATGATTGAAATGGGTGCACAGTGCGAAGAACTTATTGCTATTGTTGCACGAGCTTTGCTAAACGGTGATTTAGAAAGTGCTGAAAAAGCAAAATCACAAGGTCACGAAATAGACCGTATGGAAAGAGAAATTGAATCCATCTGTCTGAAACTCTTACTTCAACAACAACCTGTTGCAAAAGACCTTCGTGTAATTTCGGCGGCTCTCAAAATGATAACTGATATGGAAAGAATCGGAGACCAGGCTGAAGATATTGCAGAGATTATACCTTTCCTCAATGGAAAAACAGGTGCGGAATTTGATGATTTCAAGCTTATGGCTGAAGCAACTTGTAAAATGGTAACTGACAGTATCGATGCCTATGTAAGACAGGATGTTAAGCTAAGTCGGAGGCCAAGCGGTCTTAGGAAACAATGTAAGAGCTCAACTCCTTGGCTCACAGAACGACATGGCTACGATCCGACTTGGATTTTGCAAGCTTGACATCCTGTCTTACATAGGCATCGATACTATCAGTTACCATTTTACAAGTTGCTTCAGCCATAAGCTTGAAATCATCAAATTCCGCACCTGTTT
>JAZRDY010000117.1:0-14412 GCA_045660525.1 Acutalibacteraceae bacterium
AAATAAATCAATAGTTATGCTTAATTTTATTTTATTATATAATTATTTTTTTTGCAGCAACAAACAAATCCTCTTTTGCAGTAACCTTTACCTGTTCAAAAGGCAGATGGTTTGGATTAGTTTCAACCACCTGAGAGATACCGAGTTCATCGACAAGCTTATTATCAGCAACATTAAGGCCCACAATTGCCGCAACCTTTGTGTGAACACATCTTTTAGCCACACCGAAGGGCAGTTTGCCCATAAGACTCTGAGAATCCATTTTGCCCTCGCCTGTTATTACAAGATCGGCATCTTTAACCTTTTCATCAAAGTCGAGCATATCGAGAATATGATCAATACCGCCCTTGAGCTTTCCGCCAAGAAAAGCAATCAACGCAAAGCCCAAACCGCCTGCTGCGCCCGTGCCCTCACACTGCGAAAAGTCTTTTTTCAGGTACTCTGCCGAAATATCAGCCAGGTTCTTTAAGCCTGCATCGAGAATTTCTACCTGCTTTTCACTTGCACCTTTCTGAGGTCCAAAGATATATGCGGCGCCGTTTTTGCCGTAAAGGGGATTTTTCACATCGCAAAGAACTGTGATTTCACTGTCTTTTATTCTTTCATCAATGTCGGATAAATCCACACCCGCAATATCACCGAGTCCCTCACCGCAAAGAGCAACCATATCGCCGTATTTATCTAAAAACTTACCGCCGAGAGCTGCAGTACAGCCGATGCCTGCGTCAGTTGTGGCACTGCCTCCGATACCTAAAACGAACTTTCTTATGCCCTTGTCGAGAGCATGTTTTATTATCTGACCAGTACCGTATGTAGATGCCCTCATAGCATCGTTTTCTTTTTCTATGGTTATACCCGAGGCCATAGCCATTTCAATTACAGCAGTATCGCCTGAAACTATAGCATAATAAACATCTATATCTCTGCCCAGAGGACTTTTAGCCTGAAACTCAATTTTTTCACTGCCTGGAAATGCGCATATAAAGCTTTCTGTCATACCCTCACCGCCATCGGCAATGGGGACTTCAATTATCTCAAGGTCATCTCTTTCCTGAAGCAGAGACTCTTTGACTATATTGCAAACCTGAAGTGACGACAATGTACCCTTAAATGAGTCTGGAGCAATGACAATCTTTTTCATTTATAGCACCATCCTTTTTAATTCCTCGATGCTGTCTAACACAATTGCACCTGTAGTGATAAGTTTTTCTTTTGATTGATGTCCTCTTGCAATAAGTATACAATCACAGCCTATGATTTCAGCAACCTCAAAGTCGTGAAGAGTATCCCCTACCATAAGCACCTGAGAAGTATCGATATTGTTTTTGGTTATCCAGCTCAGAGCAATGCCAACCTTGCCTTTGACATAGATATCTCTTGCACCTAAAAGCTCAGTGAAAAGATAGTCCATATCGTGGAAGCTCACCTGCTTTTCAAGCCATCTCTGTTCTGTCTGCGAAAGCACTATCTGCTCTATACCTTTATATTTGAATTCTCTTATAACATTTTCCGCATCGGGAAAAACCTCAAGCTCATAAAATCTTTCATCAAATTCTAAAACATACTCTCTCGCGATATCTTCGAACTTTTCATTTTCAAGATCGAAGTCGAGAGACTCATAAAACTTAATGATAGGGAACTGAAACTTATCGTGGTATTCGTCAATGTCTTTTATAAGCATTCTCCCGCGTCTTGAAAGCAGAGTATTTTCAACTTCAAAATTGACCTGCAAATCGTCAAGTATTGTTCCGTTCCAATCCCATATAATATAGTCATATCTGGGCATTTTCTTCTCCTTACAGCATCACTCAGCCACCGAGCAGTTTTTCATCGATATAAGCACAAAGCTCACCGACACTTTGTAAGTTTTTAGCATCCTCGTCGGGAATATCAATATCGAAGCTGTCTTCTATCGCCATAAGCATTTCGATAGTGTCCAGAGAGTCTGCCATAACATCTTCAATGGTTGTGTTTTCTTTGACAGCATCTTCATCGATACCCGTTTGCTGAGCAATGATTTCTTTTATTTTCTCAATAGTATCCATAGGGATTCATCTCCTTAAATAATATTACATAAGCTTATTGTTTGTCAAGTAATGGCATTTAATTCCCACGTTAACAAAAGATATTTTCATACTCTCGTATAAAGCTTATTCCTTGTGACGAAACTCTATACACATCAATACTGCAAGGAGATACATATTATGAAACTCAAAACCATTGACATATCCGTTTTTGTCACACTTATAGTCTGTATTATGGCCACCGTCTCTTTTGAAAATAACTGCAAAGGTATCAGAGAAGAAATTCTCAGACTTCACGTTATTGCAAACTCTGACAGCGATTTTGACCAAGACCTTAAACTTCAAGTACGCGATGCAGTTCTGAAATCAGGCGAGACTGTCTTTTCGGGCAGCGAAGACATAATATCAGCCGAAGGTAAAATAGCCGAAAAAACAAACGTACTTTTAAACTCAGCCAAAGAGACTATATATAACCTCGGCTATGATTACGATGTTAAAATCGAGCTGAAAAGAAGTTACTTCCCCACCCGGATTTATGATGACATTACTCTGCCGGCAGGGTACTATAAAGCAGTGCGTATAATCATTGGCGAGGGTAAAGGCAAAAACTGGTGGTGCATTATGTTCCCGCCCCTTTGTCTCCCTGCCGCAAGTGACAACAAAGAAGTTATCGGTGACTATCTGACAAAGAATGAAATGCAGATTGTGACATCAAACCCTAAGTATGAGGTGCGCTTTTGGCTGATAGAGAAATATTACGATATCAAAAACCGATATTTTGTTGAAAATAAATGATTTTTACTCCTAAAAGTGATATTTTCTATTGAAAATGTTGCACTTTAATGATATGATTATTAATCATAGGTTAATAACCAAAAATATAGGAGTGATATGAATGAAACAGTATGATATTCTGATTGCCGGCGCATCAACTACAGGTGCCTGGTTTGCAAAGAAAATGGCTCAGCAAGGTCATAGTGTGCTTGTAATTGAAAAGCAAAAACCTGAAAACGTTTCAAGAGAATATGACATTTTCCATATGGGCAAGCTTGATATGGAAAGATTTGATCTGCATATTCCCAAAGAGGGTGACGACGATTACGGCTTTGAGTTCACCTCAGGCAGAAGCTATTCGCCTTACGGCAACTATTCAAAATACGGCAAAGAAACCGTTATCGGTATGCACAAGCACGAGTTCATTATGAATATGAACCGTGAAGCTGAGCAGGCAGGTGCGGAGATTATTTTCGGTGCTGCATTTTCAGATTTCATCAAAGATGAAAACGGCAAGATTATCGGTGCCAAGTACATAACAGACGAGGGTGAGCAGGAGGTTTACGCTAAGATTGTTGCAGACTGCACAGGTATCCCCTCAGCTGCAAGAAGAAAGCTCCCCGACAACGCATATGTAGAAAACTTCGCTCTCACACCCGAAGATATTTTCTATGTTGTGCTTTATTATACAAAATATGAGGATGAAAAAATCAATCCTCTCGATCACCACGGCTTCTTTATGCAGTATAAGTCATGGTCAGCTCCCAGCGGTGACGACCACGGCGCAATTCTCGGTGTAGGCTCAAACTATTCATATGATTATGCTGAAGAAATCTTCAACAGAGATTGGAAGAAGAATGTACCCTGGCCTAAGTATACAGTTGAAAAAGTCGAAAAGGGTATGACCCCCTATCACAGAACACTTTATTCATTCGTTGAAGACGGCTTTATTGCAATGGGTGACACAGCATTCCTCACAAAGCCCACCTGCGGCGAAGGCTGTACATCATCACTCTATCAGGCAGAAATCGCTGCCGAGGTTATCTCTAAGCTTCTTAAAGAAAACAAACCTCTTACCAAAGAAAATATGTGGTCAATCAACAAACGCTATTTCAAGGTACAGGGCAAGGACTTCGATGCTCTGAGACCTCTGCTTATCGGCATAATCAGCTTCGGTTATGATGAGGCTGAATATATGTTTAAAAACGACATCATCTTCAGCCAGAAGATTCTTGGCGGTATGGGTCAGGAGCTTGTCCTTGGCCCCAAGGATATCGCAAAAATCGTCAGCGGTATTCTTGCAGGCGTTACAACAGGCAAGCTTAAGATGAGCAATGTTAAAAAGGTTATCAACGGTCTTATGCAGAGCGGTGAAATCGGCAAGCTTTATGATGAATATCCCGACTCACCTGCAGGCTATTTCGCATGGAAAGCAAGGGCTGATGAGCTTTGGAAGAAGGTTGGCAAGGCTGCCGACACTTGCGACCCCGAGATTTTAAGAAAGCTCGGCATAAAATAATCTTCGCGTTTTTGATTACTTTTTCCGCGACAGGAAAAAGTAATGCCCGCCCGGCGAGGGCAAGAGAGAAAAAAACATCAAATTAAAAAGGCGGGTAGGAATTAACCTACTCGCCTTAATTTTATTTTATAATCGGAGCGAAGCTCCACACAATTATTCACTATTCATTATTCATTTATCAAAGCTCCGCTTTGCGCTTTCGCTCGCCGCGTGGCATTCTTTTTCCTAGCGCGGAAAAAGAATCAAAAACGCGCTGTTTTTAATGGTGATGTCCTATATGTCCACAAAGTTTAACCCTGCACTCTTTCTCGTGGCAATGCTCTCCCACTGCCTCAAACTCAAGTGTCGAGTGTACCACACCGTGCTCAGAAAGCTCATCTCTGACCTTATGCTTTATCTCGTGAAATTCACCCCGAGCCACAATATGCATCGTCGCATATATACCGTTTCCGTCAATGCTTCTCAGGTGAATATGGTGTACATCAACAACACCCTCAATCTCACAAAGATGCTCTCTCAACTCATTGACAGACACCCCCTCGGGTGTTTTTTCAAGAAATAGAGCGAGAACTTCTTTTAAGTTTTTACCCGCATTTATCAATATAAACACTGCAACGCCTATGGACATAATCGGGTCAATTACCGCCCAATCGGTAAACCTCATAACCACGGCACCCACAAGCACAACTGCCCAACCTAAAACATCCTCAAGCATATGAAGATTTACAGCTTTCTGATTGATACTGTCGCCCGCTCTTGTAAAATAAGCCGCCGCAAAATTCACCACGGCACCCACAAGTGCAAAAATAATCATACCGTCATAGTTGATTTCAGTGGGATTGATAATTCGCTTAACAGCATTGATAATTACTACCACAGACCCTGCAAGCAAAATCACAGTTGTTATTAATCCCCCGAGGACAGAAAATCGCCCATAACCGTATGTGTATTTCTCATCGGGCTGTTTTTTGCTTTTCTTTTCAAGAGCATAGGCAATACCAATGCTCGCCGCGTCACCCATATCGTGTATGGCGTCTGAGATTATGGCAACACTGCCTGTAAAAATACCACCGAAAAACTCAAGGACTGAAAATGAGAAATTCAGCACAAATGCTATAAGAATGTTTTTTTCAGTTTTCATAACTCTCACCCATTGACTTTTATGTTTATTGATAATACAATATATATGTTAATGCACATATTGTTCAATAATATATTATCAGACAGGCAGGTGAAAAAACAACATATAAATTCTTATCCTTGTAAGTTACTGGACACATATAAGAATTTGTATGGTAAAACTATGGACAGACGTCAAAGAAAAACAAGAGAAGCTATCTTCAGCGCCTTTCGCGAGTTGCTTGAAAAACACCGCTATGAAAATATCACAGTGCAGGATATCATCGACAAAGCTGACGTAGGCAGAAGCACATTTTATTCTCACTTTGAAACTAAAGATGCCTTGCTTAAAGCTATATGCAGTGATATCTTTGATCATATATTCCGCGGTGAACTTTGTGAATATCCCGGCGAAACTCACAATCTTCAGGAAAAGCTTGCCCACATACTCTGGCATCTGAAGGCAAACAAGAAGGACATCATCGGCTTGCTCAGCTGTGAAAGCGGCGAGCTGTTTATGGGATATACCAAAGAGTATCTCTTTGAGCTGTTTAAAATGCATCTTAAAGATTTCAGCAAGGATGTGCCCGAGGATTATTTGCTTAATCATTTGGTATGCAGCTTTTGTGCCACATTAAAATGGTGCGCAGGCAAAAGAATGAATATCATTCCCGAGGAAATTGCAAAGGATTTTATAACAGTAGTAACATAAGTTCCTCTTTTCTCGGTGGAACAAAACTAAAAGGTACGCGAAAGTTAACTCGCGCACCTTTATTTTTTATTGTAAGTGCACTATTATTTTTTAAATAATGATGCAATAAAGTTAAACAGTGCTGTGAACCACTTGATAACTACCGCAAATCTCGAAGTGGTATCTGTAGTGTCTTTTGAAGTATCCTTATTTTCTTCTATAAGAGGATGAAGTATACCGATATTTTCGTCAGGCATATTGTAAATCTCTCCGATATACTCTTCGAAAAGCATATACTGGCTATATGTGCCGTGCTCACCCTCGAAGGTCTCAGTAGCCTTAACATAAGTGTCGCTGTTGAGAAGGTCAAGCATTAAGAAGTCTGTGCTCCAAGGATATTTGTCGTGTCTGAGCTCTTTTACATACCAAGTGTAATCAGCAAAAGGTGCAGTTGAACCGTCAACCATTTTATCGGCTGAGATGTATTTACCAAAGCCTGCTGCTACTCTGTCAGCAATATAATCATCTGAAAGCTTGTCTGAAATTTTTGATGCTGTTGCACCCTCAAAGCTCTGCTTATAAAGCGATACTACACCGTCACCGAGAGTCTCATAATTTTCAATAACGGGATACATCTGATCGCCGTATTTTGTAAGTATGTATACATTAACTCCGTCTGACTGAGCCGCCTTAAGAACATCAGTAGCATTGTATTTCATTTCATTATAAGCATCAAGCTTTTCAATGAGCTTGTCATATTTGCCGTCTTCATTATTGCTTTCGAGCACAAAAGCCTTTGCGTCTTCATATACCTCCGGGCTTATCATACCCCACCAACCGGGGCAGGTGCCGAAAATCTCGCGGATAAGACGAGGCATTATGTTGTTGCTGATGTTATAGTAACCATCTTCAACAAAATCAAGACCGCCACCAAGCAAACCGTTGAATGCAAGAAGATTAACTGTAGCCTTGATAAGATCGAGTATGGGACTTGTGTCAAGGAATGTATTAACAAAACGATTCATTGCATCAGCATCGAGGCTGACATTGTCTGTATACATATCGTCAGCAATTTCAGCGCCCATTGCAATACTGTTATACATTACAACACCCTCGAGATCTTCGTGGCCGTACTGATTGAGATATGCATTAACAATAACATTGCCTTCGCAACGGCAAATGATATTAACTTTATCGTGCCCTGTTTCAGCTTTGATAAAATCAATTGCTTTTTTCAGATCAGCAGCATTATCTCTCGGATCAAGACGGATATCGTACTGAAACTGAATAAATTGAGCCCAAGAAGTAGCATAACTTGTATGTCTGTCTTTGATGCCGCCTTCTTCAGTTTTATAGCCCTTAATAAGATTGTCTATCTGCCAACGCTCTGCAATGCCTGACTTGTTGTTGATTTCACCATCGTCACTGAGCTTATACTGATCATAAATAGGAGCAACTGCTTCAAATATAGCATCGCAATAAGCATCCCAGTTATCTGTCAGGAAGCCTGAACCCAAAGTGGTTACAATGTTCAGCGCAAGTTCAGGAATTTTATCTTTAAGTCCTGAAAAATTTGATTCGGCCATATTTTCACTGTCTGTACCAAGGCTTGGATCTTTATAAACATTAGTTCTACCCTTGACATAAACAACAGGAGTAACTCCGCAATTGCACTCATAAGCATCTTCTGCGGAAACAGTAAGTGCAATTGACATTGCAGCCACCAGCATAACAATGCAAAGAACGACAGAAATGATTTTTTTAGAAACTCTCATAACCAATCCCCTTTTTTATTTTTGTTAATAATATCACACTGCCGACAAAAAATCAACTGTTTAACTCTGTCGATCAATTCTTTCTCGCTCAGTTGGTTGCTGACAGGCAGATCGGGGCTCCGTCGCCGAACGAAGTTCGGCGCGAGGATGCTGAAAGCATCCTCGGAAAGCACCTCCGGTGCTTTCACGGAGCCCGCCTCACCGCTTGCACAACCTAAAAAACAAAAAGGCGGGCAGGTGTTCCCTACTCGCCTTAATTTTATCAAGTACTGTTTATCAGTTGTCAATGCCGAGGTTCTTAACCTGAACAGCATATTCCTGCTGGAACTGCATATTAACCTTGTTGATTTCGTCAAGGTTTTTAGCAGCGATGCCCTGATAGCCTGCAAGACCGCTTGTGATAAAGTTGTAAGCGCCCTGAACAATGCTCTTTGCATAGTCATTAGCCTGCTTCTTGTATTCGTTGCAGTCGTTTGTTGTCTTAGCAATCATACCCTGAACAGTCTTTTCTGTTTCAGCCTTGATTCTCTCTGACTCTTCTCTTGCCATTCTTGTGATGTTGTGTTCTTTCACAAGTTCAGCAGCGTGGTTGTTTGCTCTTGCGATGATAGCTTCAGCGTCAGCCTGAGCCTTTTTAACCACATCGTTATAGTACTGCTGTGACTTTGCAGTTGTTTCGTTTTTGTAGTTGTGTGCATCACTTACAAGCTTATCAGCCTTTGAGTTAGCCTCTGAGATAATGCGGGTTTCTCTCTCGATGATATCCTTTGACTTGATAAATTCATCGGGGAATTTTTCCTGCATAAACTGAACAAGAGTATCAACATCGTGACCGTTAACAACTCTCTTTGTCTTTGAGAAGAAGAATTTTTTTGCATTTGAAACATAAAGTGACATCTGCTCAACTAACTGTTCAAAGTCAAGATCCTTCCACTTTTCTTCAGCAGCATTGTGGTCGTAAGGACCAAATTCTCTTACTTCCTCATACTCCTCTTCTTCATACTGATTATCCATATAATCTTCTGAACCTTCTACGTCTTCTACTTCGAGATCTTCGATATCGTAAGTTGCCATATCTTAATCATCCTTTCACTAATTTATCAATAATTTCTTTTGATACTTCCTTGGGGATAAACGGTGTAACATCACCGCCAAGCATACACACCTGCTTGATAACACTGGAACTGAGAAACATATTTTCGCTGCTAGCAGCCATAAATACTGTTTCAATTTCGTCGTTGAGCTTTTTGTTGATGAGTGCCTGCTGGAATTCATCTTCAAAGTCTGAGACCGCTCTGAGACCCTTAACAACTGCAATTGCCTGTTTTTGTCTCGCGTAATCTGCAAGCAGACCCATATATGAGTCAACTTCCACATTACTGAGATTTTCCGTGCACTTTCTGACAAGCTCCACTCTTTCATCAACTGTGAAAGCGTGCAGACCTGCCTTGCGGTGATTTGACATAACAACCACAATAATCTTGTCAAAAAGCTTTGCGCTTCTTTTTATAATATCAAGATGTCCTATAGTAATAGGATCGAAGCTGCCGGGATAAATGGCAATTCTTTCTTTCATAAGATTATGCCTCCTCTTCAGAAAATCTGTAAAGGAACAGACCGGTTTTGCCGTATCTGTATTTCTTCTGGAGTTTGAAGTTGCCTGCATATTCGGGGAGCTCGTCTTTATAGGGAGCCTCGCAGATAATTACGCCGCCTTCATTCATAACCTCGTGAACTTTATCAAGAGCCACCTCAACAAGACCTTTCGAATAAGGGGGATCTATAAGGGCGATATCGTATTTTTCAGTTCTTCTTGAAAGAAAGCTCAGTGCATCGCTCTGAACAACAACAGCTTTTTTTGAAAAGCCTGTATGCTCGAGATTTTGTTTGATAACCTCAACACTCTTTCTTGACATATCGACAATAACAGCACTGTCTGCTCCTCTTGAAAGGGCTTCAATAGCAAGCTGGCCTGAGCCGCCGAATAAATCGAGAACTTTTCTGCCCTCTATTTCAAACTGAATAATACTGAAAAGCGCCTCTTTAACTATGTCCGTGGTGGGTCTGACGTCGTCACCTTCAAGAGTAATAAGCTTTCTGCCTCTTGCAGAGCCCGTGATAACTCTCATGCTTATACCTCCCTTGACATAATTACTTATGATATATTATCACACTTTTTCAGAAAAAAATCAACAGTATTTTCCTAATTTCTACTTTTTTACTTAAAATTACTATAGGTTAATGTTAATTTTTTCCTAAACATACAAGGAATTCAACTCTTTTTAGTCTAAATTAGCCTTGACCTCTACTTCTTTTCTGCCGTGGTTATAAAGCTTTCTGTTGTCAAGAGCCCACTGTCTTCCGGTGAACTCCCCTGTCTTTACCTCTGAAACAGCAGTTGTGATTTCAAATATAGTAGCATCAAGTTTGTCAAGCTGACTTAAAATTTCAGCCTCAAGGAACATAGGTCTCACCGCTGCACCGAAATCAGGTTCACCGTGATGAGAAATAACCATATGCTCAAGAAGCATTGCTTTTTCGGGATTGATGCCAAGTTCTTTTGCTTTGTTTTCGATTTTCATAGCGCCCATTACGAGGTGACCTATAAGCTCACCCTTAACGCTGTACCCTGCCGCAAGGCCTGCAGGGCTGATGTCAAACTCATCTATTTTGCAAAGGTCGTGGACAATTATACCGCACATAAGCAGATCTTTGTCTACTGCAGGATAAATGCCGCAGATACTCTCGGCAATTTTGATAATTGAAAGTGTATGATAAAGAAGACCGCCTCTGATTGCGTGGTGAAGCTTGAATGCCGCAGGCCAGAAAAGAAGATTTGCTTCGTTATCTTTGACAAGGGCATATGTAAGCTGTCTGAGGTCTTCATCTTTGACTGCAGCAATTATATTCATAATCTGACCGTACATCATTTCACCACTGTATTCTGCAGTGGGTACGAAATCTGCAACATTTACGCCGTCGTTTTCGTTAACGAGTCTGATTTTGTCAATGCGAAGCTGATCATTGCCGTTAAACTGAGTGATGCTTCCGCGCACTTTAACGAGATCGCCTGCCTGATATGTGCCGTGGGCAAGTTCACTGTAATCCCAAAGCTTGCCATTGATTTCGCCTTTCTGATTGCATAAAACCATATCAAGATAAGCCGCACCTTTGACGTTGGCTTTTTTGTCGGCTGTTTTCACTAGCCAGAAACTGTCGTTCATATTATTCATAGTATTCCTCCTGTTGATTCTATATTAATTCTCTCAATCGAAGATTGCATATCGAGTTTGCGAAGCTGACCTACAATTCATAATCATCCAAACCCTTGTCCTACAACCTGCCCTGCATCACACACAACGGTGAATGCCCGGGGGTCTTTGTGAGCTGTAAGGCGTAATATTTCTCTGATCTGTGTTTTTTTAGCTGCACATAATATCAGATTTTTCTCTCGGCCGGTGTATCCGCCCGTAATGGGAATCACACTGGCGCCTCTGCCGATTTCGAGCAGTATACCTGAAAGCACCGCTTCTTTTTTTGCAGTGATAATAAATATAAGTTTGGTATGATCTCTGCCATAAAGAACAAAGTCAATAGCCTTTGCCGAAATAAATATTACAATCACCGCATACATTATGCTCTCGATTTCTCTATAGACTACAAAAGACAGACCGATGACTGCAAGGTCTGCCACAAGCATAATATTTCCCATTGAAATATCAGGCTTTTTCTTTCTTATAAGCATTGCAATTATATCCGTACCGCCGGTGGTAGCCCCCGTAAGAAACACAAGAGCAAGCCCTGCACCTGACAGCATCCCGCAAAAGATGCACCCCAAAAGCATATCGCCTTTATAAGCAGGAATCACATATGCTCCAAGGTCAATAAGGGCAGTAAAAATAAAAGTGCAGATAACTGTCCTTATAACAAATTTAAGTCTGAGAAATTTCAGTGCCAGGGCAAAAAGCGGAATATTCAGCACAAGCATTACTGCACCGATAGGCAAACTAAAAAGATAATTTGCCACAGTACCGATGCCCGTAAGACCGCCTTGCACAATATTATTTGGTGCTGAAAACATGTTAACCGACACACTGAACATTGCCGAGCCTGATACAACTAAAAACAAGTCCCAGAGCATATTTTTTATCTTCATAAACTACCCACCACAAAGGCAAGGGCGTTTACTCTGACACTATAATCTCAAACAGTTCTGTGAGTCTTTCTTTTCTGCCACTGAGATAAAGATAACCGAAAAGTGCTTCAAGACCTGTTGCGTAGTGGTAATCACCCTCGCTCGCATTTTTTGCTTTGTGGTTAGTATGGGCATTTCTGCCACGTTTGAATACACTTATTTCTTCTTCATCTAAAATGGGCATAATTTTTTGCACTGCCGCCGCCTGAGCCGATGCCTTGACCATTGTTGTGGCTTCTTTATGAAGCTTATTCACAGGTCTGTTTGCCTGGCAGACAAGTCTTTCTCTGACAAAAAGATCAAAGACGGTGTCGCCCACAAAGGCAAGATTCAGAGGGCTGAGTGTTTTAACATTAACGTCTGAATTTAAAAATCTTTCCATTATTTATACCTTGTTTGTATTTGTGTTGCACTCGCCGTGCAGGCGTTACTTTTGCTATCGCCCAAAAGTAACCAAAACGCGATATTATTAATCTACAAATTCAAACTCGAAATCGTATACACTTACGATGTCGCCCTCTTCAATACCTTTTTCTCTGAGTGCATCAATGATACCGCTTGAAACAAGCACTCTCTGGAAATACTGCAGTGACTCATAGTCATCAAGGTCAGTACGGCAGAGAATCTTGATAAGGAAGGGAGCCTCGACAATATAAACATCATCTTCTACTGTAATCTCGAAGCCTGTATTCTGTTTAGAGAGAAGTGTCTCAAGAGGGATCTCTTCGCTCTCGTATCGTCTTACGGGAGGCAATGTGCTGAGCATAGCCGCAACAGCATCGATAACTTCCTTGGTACCCTCAACAATGGGAGCACACATTTCAAAATATCTGTAACCCTTTTCTTCGATGTAGTTTCTGAATCTTTCTCTCTGCTCATCAGTTGCAAGGTCAATTTTGTTTGCTGCAACTATCTGAGGTCTTTCTGCAAGTTCAGGATTAAATCGTTCAAGCTCAAGGTTGATTTTTTCAAAGTCTTCGATGGGGTCTCTGCCCTCACTGCCTGCTACGTCAACAATGTGTACCAGCATACGGCAACGGTCAACGTGACGAAGGAAAGCATGACCTAAGCCTACGCCCTCACTTGCACCCTCAATAAGACCGGGGATATCAGCAATAACAAATGAATTGCCCTCACCCATCGATACCACACCGAGTACGGGAGTAATTGTTGTGAAATGATAGTCAGCGATAATAGGCTTAGCCTGGCTGACAACTGAAATAAAGCTTGACTTACCTACATTCGGGAAACCTAAAAGTCCTACATCAGCAAGGAGCTTGAGTTCAAGCACTACTTCCCACTCTTCACCGGGGGTACCGCCCTTAGCGAATCGGGGAGTCTGTCTTGTGGGAGTTGCGAAGTGGCTGTTACCCCAACCGCCTCTGCCGCCCTTAGCAGCGATGAAACTGTCATCATCTGACATATCAGCCATAACTGTACCGCTTTCTTTTTCTTTTATAACAGTACCTCTGGGCACCTTGATAATAAGGTCTTCGCCTTTTTTACCGTTACGTCTTCCGCCCTGACCATCCATACCGCTCTGAGCCTTATATTTTCTCTTATACTTGAAGTCTGCAAGAGTTGAAAGGTTATCGTCAACAACAAAGACGATGTCGCCGCCCTTACCGCCGTCACCACCGTCGGGACCGCCTGAAGCAACATATTTTTCGCGGTGGAATGCAACTGCACCGTTACCGCCGTCGCCTGCTTTGATTTTAATCACGGCTTTATCAATAAACATAAGAAAACCTCCTTATATTACATAATTTAGTCTAATCGATTTATTATACTATATAAAGATCAAAAATGCAAATGTTTTTGTGGGGACGCGATAAAAGTTAAAACGAGCAGGATAATTCCTGCCCGCCGAGTAAATGTAGCGCATCTCGCTCGCCTGCTGAGTCATAATGTTTAGCCAAGTAGCCCACGGGGCTACACTACGAGCCATCCGTCACGGCAGAGCCGTGCCACCTTCCCTTTCAGGGAAGGCTAAAAAAGGCTCCCCTTTTAAGGGGAGCTGGATTTTTGCTTTAGCAAAAAGACTGAGAGGTCAGTGCTTCATACCGCAAGCACATACTTTTTTACTTGGATTGAAAAGCTTTGCAAAGAAATTGATAAGCTTGAAGAAAAATGCTTTAAAGCCACCTGCGTGACAATCACAGGTGCAGTTTTCTGCACGGTCAAATCCACAACCGTTACATGTTTCATCTTCATCGTCATCATAAGAATGTTCGTGTTCATTGATGTCAGGTTTTTCCGGCTCTGTTGGAATTATAGGCGTATCGGGCTCATCAGGATCTTTGGGAGCAGGGTCA
>JAZRDY010000118.1:0-24852 GCA_045660525.1 Acutalibacteraceae bacterium
TGCAAGTAATTTTATTGATTCTCTTGAAAAGGTTTTATTAGAGCTCATCAAAAAGATGTAATTGTATTTTCAGCAAACTTAGGGGTGTCGGTGCAAGATGCCCCTTTTTATTTTATAAATAAATTTACATAAAACATACAAATGTGCTATAATAGTTCTCGTTAAAAAGCTGTATTAATCAGAAAGGTATTGATGTAATGTTATTGCTGTTGATTGTAATTTATATTGTTTTTATTTCTCTCGGTTTGCCGGATTCGCTTTTTGGTGTTGCATGGCCGGTTGTGCATCTTGAATACGGTATAGAGGAAAGCTTTGCATCCGTTTACAGTATTATTATCGGTGTGTGTACAGGCGGCGTAAGTTTTGTTTCAGGCCCGCTTATAAGAAAATTCGGTACGGGTAAGGTGACGTTGTTTTCGGTATTTCTTACAGCAGCAGGTCTTGTGGGCATAAGCTTTTCGCCCAATATCTGTTGGATGATAATTTTTTCTGTTATTCTCGGTTATGGTGCAGGCGCAATTGATACAGGTCTTAACAATTTTGTGTCGCTTCATTATAAAGCGCAGCATATGAACTGGCTTCACTGCTTCTGGGGTATCGGTGTAACCGTCAGCCCTATGATTATGTCAAAGTTTCTCTCGGGGGAAACAGGTGCATGGCGTGACGGATACAGAGTGATTGCTCTTATACAGCTGGTTATCGGGTTGGTGGTTTTATTCACCCTGCCAAAGTGGAAGGGTCTCGAGGGTGATGCTTCGGCAGAGTCCGAAGAGAAGACAGACAAAAGCTTTATTGATATCTTTAAAATAAAAGGTGTTCTGACAAGTACCATATCATTGGGGCTTTATTGTTCGATGGAATTTTTACTCGGCACCTGGGGTGCAACCTTCGCTGTTAATACCCTCGGACTTTCACCTGATACTGCTGCTATGTGGGTGTCGCTTTATTATGGCGGTATTATGGTCGGAAGAATTATTTCGGGTTTTATCTCTATGAAATACAGCGACAACAACCTTATTCGCGGAGGTATAGTCGTTGCTTTTGCAGGGATGATTATTTTACTTTTACCTATAGGTGCAAATTCTCTTGCGGGACTTTTGCTTATCGGTATAGGCTTCGGACCGATATTCCCGAGTACTCTTCATGCTGTGCCTGAACGTTTCGGAAAAGAGTATAGCGCGGATATTACCGGTTATCATATGGGCGGTGCTTATGCTATCGGTTTTGCAGTGCAGTTGGTTTACGGTTATATAGCATCGGCTACAACATTTAAGATAACTGCTTTTGTGCTTATGGGACTTTGTATCGGTCTTGCGTTTTTCAGCGAGAAAACAATTAGTATGCTCAAAAATAAGTAAAAGGTCTTTACCGACAAAAAGATTTGTGGTAAGATATAGTCATAAATTTGAAAGGAAGTAAAAAATATGAAAGAAATTCTTATGTCAAACATTCCTGCTGCCGTTGCGGTTATCGGTCTTGCTTTATATTTTTTCGGTATGGCTATTGTGTTTATCATCAGCCCTATTAAAAATGCTGAAAGCTTTTCTGTAAAGCCCGTTGATAATGCAGGTAAAACAGAAATCCGCGTTTATTATGGCGGTATCTCATTTGCTCTTGGTGCATTCCTTCTTTATGTTACCTATGCAACAGGCACACCAGTGCACTCACTGGTTGGCGGTCTTATTTTCTCAACCACAGTTTTCACAACAAGAACCATTTTCCTTTTTGTTGACAAGGGTTGGAAGTGTCCTTACACAAAGCTCGCAATTCCTGCAGAGGGTCTTTTTGTAATAGCTCTCTGGACTTGCTTCATTCTTTCAAAGGTTCTTTATTAATAATCTGCAAAACATAAAAAGCTCGGAACTGTCCTGCGTGACAGTTCTGTTTTTTTATTTATGCTGTGCGTAAAAGGGGGGGAGGGTGGCTGACGGAAATCCTTGGGATTTCAGAGTATGCCCTTAAGGCATACTCGCGCCGTTTACGGCGCCGTCAGCCACCGGCTGTTTCTTTGATATTTCCTCTTGTAAAAAAACGCAGCATATTGTATAATAAAAACGTAAATGTTTACGGAGGTGGAAATATGAAATACAGTATAATTCCCGAACCTTTGAAAATGAAAACAGGTAAAGATGATGCCTTTAGTTTGACACGCCTTTGCGAGGTAGAATATGATTCAGGTTCAGAAAAGGCATATAAAGCTCTTGTTAAGTTTCTCAGCGATTCATTTTCAATGGAACTTCTCGGCACAGGTAGAGAAAAAATAACATTAAAAATAGACAGCAGCATTGAAAAAGCAGAAGCATATACTCTTGCTGTTACTAAAGACAATGTGGTTATTTGCGGTAAAGACGAAGCGGGTGTGCTTTACGGTGTGCAGTCTCTTAAGCAGCTTCTTTTTCAGGGTAATCTTACAATACCCGAGGTTGAAATTGAAGATTATCCGAGATTCTCATACAGAGGCTTTATGCTTGATTGCGGCAGATATTTCTTTACAAAAGATGCAGTGAAAGTCTTCCTTGAAATGATGGCACTTCACAAGCTCAATGTTTTTCATTGGCACCTCAGTGAAGATCAGGGCTTCAGAGCGCAGGTTCTTGATAAACTGCTGTTGACGGAAATAGGTTCCTACAGAAGCCACACAAATTTCAATACACGCAAACACGAGGGCTATTACACTGTTGATGATATGAAAGAGATAGTGGAGTATGCACATAATCTTTGCATCAAGGTTATTCCCGAAATCGATACACCGGGTCACGCAGTTGCTATGATTGCAGCTTACCCGGAGCTGTCGTGTTTTGACAGAAAACTCGAGGTTGCTACTCATTGGGGTATCAAGCACGATGTGCTTTGCATCGGTAAAGAGAGTACTTTTGAATTTATGCAGACAGTGGTTGATGAACTTCTCGAAACTTTCACTGACGGTACTTTCCACCTGGGCGGTGATGAGGTGCCCACAACAAGATGGAAACTTTGTCCTCACTGTCAGAAGAGAATGAAAGACGAGGGTCTCAAAGACGAAAGCGGTCTTCATACCTATTACCTTGACAGAATGGCAGATTACCTTAAGAACAAAGGTGTAGAGGTTGTTATGTGGAATGATACCGTTAAAGATTATATGGTCAAAAAAGATGTTGTATGGCAGTTTTGGAACGGTGATATGAAAAAAGAGGATATTGTCGGTGAAATCAATTCGGGCAGACCCTTTATTATGTCAAACATCAGTGCATATTATCTTGACTTGCCTTATGCAAACATCAATCTTAAAGATACATATGATTTTGAACCCGTTTATGACGGTATCAAAGAAGAAAACAAACACCTTGTAAAAGGTGTTGAAGCTTGTTTGTGGGCAGAGTTTGTGCCTACAATGAAAAAGGCAGGTTACTGTACATATCCGAGACTCGGAGCATTCTCAGAAACTGCTTGGTCACCGAAAGAAAATAAAAACTACGACAAATTCCTCGAGAAGATACCAGCTTATAACAACATTCTTGACGGTTATGGTATCGACAGGGCGACTCTTAAGCAGGCAAATCCCGGTGTTTTCAGAAAAGTGGGAAATCTTATCTGGTGGGAAAGAAGAAAGCTTTGCTGGCAGGGTCTTCACAACCTTATTGATAATGCTGATGTAAAACGCAAATACGGTAATAAGGAGAAATAATTATGATTAATCTTATACCGATGCCTGCAAATATAAAAGAATTTAAGGGCGGATATTCCATAGACCGAGAGGCGGTTACACTCTTTTTCGATAAAGAGCTTGAAAGCATTAGTGAAATGGTGCCTGAAATATTGAAAGTAAAAACTGCCGAACCTCGTGAAGCTGTGGACATCAGCTTTATATATGATTCAAAGGCAGAAAAAAATGCTTACAGTCTCAGTATCAGCGACAGCGGTATAAAAGTTTATGCTTCAGATTATGAGGGGGCTTTCTATGGTCTTACAACCATAAGACAGCTTTACAAAACCGATATTCTCGACAACAAAATTCTTACAGCTTCCTGCGTTGAAATTAATAACGATAAGCCTTTATATGACTGGCGAGGATTGCAGCTGGACGAAAGCCGTAACTTCTTCGGCAAAGACACTGTAAAAAAACTTCTCGACTTTATGTCTCTTTATAAGCTCAACAGATTCCATTGGCACCTGACCGACGACCAGGGTTGGCGAATAGAAGTGAAGAAATATCCCTTACTCACAGAAATCGGCAGCAAGAGAACAGGCACACAGCTTCATTCATGGGGCGGTCTTGACTTTGATGATACACCTCACGAGGGTCATTACACTCAGGATGACATCAGAGAGATTGTGGATTATGCCAAAAAGAGATGTATCGAGATTATTCCTGAAATAGACTTCCCAGCTCACTGTGCATCGGCGATAGCAGGCTATAATGACCTTGCCTGCAGAAATATTCCTTGTAATGTTTTTGAGTTCTGTGGTTGGAAACTTGCTCAGGCAAGAGGATATAAAGACTGGAACAGACCTATATGTCTCGGCAAAGACAAGGCAATAGACTTTGTTTTTGATGTTTTAACTGAAGTTGCAGAGCTGTTCCCCTTTGAATATTTCCACGTTGGCGGTGACGAATCACCTACAGACGAGTGGAAGAAGTGTCCCGAGTGCCAGGCGAGAATGAAAAAAGAAAACCTTAAAAACGAAACCGAACTTCAGGGTTGGTTTACCAATAAGGTCAATGCACATCTCAAGTCGTTGGGCAAAATAATGGTTGGTTGGAACGAAGTGCTTGCAAGTGAAATAGACTCTGATATCGTTGCACAGTATTGGACTCCGAAAAAAGATAAAAACGTCAATAAGCACATTAAAAACGGCGGTAAGGTTATTCTTTCAAATCATAAATATTTCTATTTTGATATGCTCTACAGCTATTGTACAGCCAAGGGTACATATAACTTTGACTATACGGTATCAAATGTGCCGCAAGCATATAAAGACAGTGTGCTCGGTGTAGAGGGTGAAAACTGGTCAGAGTGGACAAGAACCGAAAAAGCACTTTTCTTCAAAATTTTCAACAGAGGTCTTGCTCTTGCAGAAACAGCCTGGTCTGATGAAAGTGTAAAAGATTTCGGCAGTTTTGTAAAGCGTATGGAAAGTCATAAGAAGATAATGGATGCTCTTGATATTTTCTATGGCAGTGATGATATTACAATGCATAAAGCTAAGTTCAGAAAAAGAAAGCTCAGCAAAAAGTATGGCTTCAGTCATAAAGATTACGACAGCGAATTCAGACTGCAGGAAATTTTAGGCGGACTTAAATAACAACAAAAGCAGAGGACTGTCCTCTGCTTTTCGTATTATAAATTTGCCGGATTGAAGTGCGGTGATATATTTACAAAGAAGAAACGCCACCCCCGAAAGAGTGGCGATAAGAATTTGATTAGTCTTCCTTACCAACGAGCCAGTTGATTGATACACCGAGTACATCAGCGATTGCAACGAGTTCATAGTCGTTTACACTTCTGATCTGACCTTCGAGTTTTGAAAGGCCTGATGCTGTAAGTTCTACGCCTTTGATCTGGAGCTGAGTAAGCAAGTCAATTTGCTTAATTCCTAATTCTTTTCTTTTTGCCTCGATTTTTGCACCGACAATATTGCGGTCACCGAGGGGTTGTTTTCGAATTCTCATAACATTCTCACCTTCAATATAATTATAAAACCCCAGTGAAGGATTTCACTATATTAAATGATAACATAATGAGTGAGTTATTGTCAAGGAATTTGAAACAGCACAGTATACAAACTTATTTCTAAGTGAGAATTCTGTTGGTAAAAAGTACATATTTTTACACAATATGGAGAATATGTATATTTTATCGGATGCTAAAATTTAAAAAAAGACTTTAAAAAATATAAAAAAGGTAGTATAATGAATCCGTATATATTGCGTTTGGCAGTTAGTAAAAAAAGAAGGGCTGTGTATTTTTATGAGTAACACAATGGAGTCGAGAAATCTGACAATGTTGGTGGATTTTTATGAGCTTACAATGGCAAACGGTTATTTTACCAACGGGCTTAAAGATACTGTGGCATATTTTGATATGTTTTTCAGAAAAGTGCCTGATAACGGCGGTTTCGCTATTATGGCAGGACTTCGTCAGTTGGTGGATTATCTTAAAAATCTCAAGTTTACACAGAAAGACCTTGAGCTTTTCAGAAGAAAAGGCTTTAATGAGGATTTCATAGATTATCTCAGCAATTTCAAGTTTGAGTGTGATGTGTGGGCTGTGCCGGAAGGTACTCCCATATTCCCGGGTGAACCGATTATCATTGTTAAAGGTCCGGTTATTCAGGCTCAGATTATTGAAACTATGGTGCTTCTGACAATTAATCATCAGAGTCTTATTGCAACAAAGGCAAACAGACTTAAAAGAGCTGCCGGTGACAGAATGATTATGGAATTCGGTTCAAGACGTGCTCAGGGCTATGATGCTGCAATTTACGGCGCGAGAGCTGCCTATATCGGTGGCTGCGATGCTACGGCGTGTACCATAGACGAAAGAGATTTCGGTGTGCCTGCTGTGGGTACTATGGCTCACGCGTGGGTTCAGCTTTTCGGTGATGAGCTTGAAGCTTTTAAAGCCTATGCTCGTCAGTACCCTGATAATTGCACTTTGCTTGTAGATACATATAACGTGCTCAAGTCGGGTATTCCCAACGCGATCAGAGCATTCAATGAAGAGGTTTTACCTCGTGGTTTCAGACCCAAGGGTATAAGAATTGACAGCGGTGATATTACATATCTTTCAAAAAAAGCAAGGGAAATGCTTGATGAAGCAGGCTTCCCTGACTGCAAGATTGTGGCAAGTAACTCACTTGATGAATTTATTATCCGCGATATGATTTTGCAGGGCGCTCAGGTTGACTCCTTCGGTGTTGGTGAAAGACTTATCACTGCCGCTTCAACTCCTGTTTTCGGCGGTGTATATAAGATTGTTGCCGTTGAAGAAAATGGTGTGCCGGTACCTCGTATCAAGCTCAGCGAAAATGTGCAGAAAATCACAACTCCCTGCGCTAAAAATATTTACCGTCTTTTTGATAACGAAACAGGCAAGGCTATTGCCGACGTGCTAACTCTTGTTGATGAAGAAATTGACGACAGCAAACCTTATGAGCTTTTCGATCCGAATTACACATGGAAGAGAAAAAAAGTTGAAAACTATACAGCGAAGCCATTGCTTGTTAAGATTTTTGACGGTGGTGAATGCTGTTATGATTGTCCCGATATTAAAGATATAAAGAAATATTGTAACGATCAGATAAATAACACTCTCTGGGATGAGGTTAAGCGCTTTGAGAATCCTCACACATATTATGTTGACCTTTCAGAAAAGCTCTGGGCAGAAAAGAACAGATTGCTTGATGAATATTCAAAAAAATCACACTGAGGTAAAAGCTTTTGAGACAAATAGAATTTACCGTAACAGAAAGCTTTGACGGCAAAAAGGTCTATAACTTTTTAAGAGGTTATGTTAAAATTTCCACCCGCCTTATGCGTACTCTCAAGAGAATACCTGACGGTATAATGCTCGGTGACAAGCAGGGCAGGACTATCGATATAATCCACACGGGCGACGTGATTACTCTTAATATCCCCGATGATGAAACGGCGCCGATACCTATTGATTTTCCTGTTGATATTGTTTATGAAGACGATGATGTGATGCTGATAAATAAGCCTCCCACACTTGCAATGCACGAAAGTCACAACCATCAGGGTGACACTCTTGCTAATGCAGTTGCCGGATATCTCTTAAAAAAGGGCAAAAGCGCTACTTTCCGTGCGGTGGGTAGATTAGATAAGGGCACGTCAGGACTTGTTATTTGCGCCCTTAATGCTCATTCTGCGGCAAGACTTGCAGGCAAGTTCGACAAAGAGTACATTGCCATTGTCAAAGGCGTTTATAAGCAGAGCGGTACCATCAACAAACCCATATACCGCCCTGATCCTATTAAGACATACCGCACTGTTGATGAGCGGGGTGATTATGCTGTTACTCACTATGAGCCTATCGAGGTGGGTGAGGACTACACAGTGGTACGCGTCAGACTTGAGACGGGCAGAACTCATCAGATAAGAGTCCATTTTGCATCTTTGGGTACACCGCTTTACGGTGACACTATGTATGGCGAAATCGACGAGAGGCTGAGTCATCAGGCTCTTCATTGCGGCAAGGTGAGGTTTGTGCATCCGATAACGGGCGAGGAGATTGAGTGCGAGGCTGATATGCCCGAAGATATGCAGAAGCTTTTAGCAGAGCTGAGGAATAACTAAAGTTTTGTCAAACTTTTTCAAAAGTTTGTGGGGTGCGGGGTGAAGCCCTGCCATAAGAAAATCAGACAAAGAATAACGGCGGATAGGTTGATTACTATCCGCCGTTGTTATATTTTATTTGGAAAATTTAGTTTTTAAAAACTCTATTAATTCTAAAATCCAATTGATAAAAGATTTAAGAAATGAAAAACCTATACCGGCTTTATCGTTGGGTTTATCCAGGTTCTTGTTTGCCACCCAGGATTCTGTATTACAGTTTTCTTCTGTCATAGGATAAGCTGTTTCAGTTTCGTTATCATACACAACGAACTGTGTATAATCGAAATCGTCAATTGTAAGCTGAGTATCCGCTGAAACAACCTTGAGTAAAACAGAAGTTTCAAAATCTGTCCATTTTGAATGTGTGATGCCTTTAGTGAACCATGTAGAATCAGGGAATGCGCAGGTTGAGGCATCTATTTTTTTGTCAGGTGAAATATATTTGCCTTTACCCTCGGCTACACGTTTAGCAATATCATCATCACTCAGAGGCTCATAAACGGTAGAAGTTGTAGCACCAAAGGAAGCTCTTTCTACTGTTGCGAACTGATCGGCAACCTTATCTCTTGACTCTGCGATAGCAGCTAACTGGAAGCCGTATTTAGCAATTACACCGACATTTACTTTGTTATCTCTGAGGGACTGGAAGATAGTGTCGATTTCTTTCATAACTGTATTGTGATAGTTTTCAGCTTTAATAATGAGTTTCTCATAAGTCTCTCTTTTTTCACTGCCTTCTTCACCGAATACGTAATAGAGAGCATCTTCAAAATCATCTTCGGAAACCAAAGCCCAATATCCGGGCCAGGTGAAGAATGTTGAAAGAGCAAGAGCTGATGTTACACCTTGCACAAGTTTGCCGTAGATTTCAGTTTTGTTAAAGTCGAAGTTCATAGCAGTCAGAGTTTTTGCTGCAAGGTCAATGCTTGTGGTGATAAATGAGTCGAGCTCAAACCAACCGATTGTCTTGAAGTCAGCAAGCATTCTGTTTATAGCATTTACATCAAGCACAAATTTACCGCTGATTGGTTCACTGATGATTTCGCCACCGGCTGCTACACTACCGTTGAAGCTGACACCCTGTACACTGTCTGTACCGTATTTTGCAAGATAAGCCATAACTACTGAAGAACCGAGACATCTTGCGATAATGCCGACTTTTGGAGCGCCAGTTGTTTTTTTGACCTGTTCAACATAAGTATGAAATTCATCTGCTGTTTTAAGAGGATCCTGTCTCCAGTCATAGTAGAAATGGTAGTTATCATATTGGTATAAACCATTTGAGTTTTTAGAATTAATGTAAGGCTGTGTATCCATGTAATCTTGAGCTAGCGGTGAAATACCGCTTCCGTTCCAGTTTTCGCCGTTTACATCATAGCGAGCTTCTGTAAAAAGTTCACTCATTTCTTTTTCGAGAGCAGCATAGTAGTTGTCCCATTCGTCATACATAATGCCTTCAAGAAGGAATGGCATAAGAATGTTGATCGCAGCTTCGCCTAAAGCTCCTTCTTCACTGCCGCCGAGCATACTGAACATTTCGCTGAACTGAAAAAGCTTTTTCTCTTTATTGGCATCGTAAATTGGTTCCCCATCGCCGTAAATTGTAACAATAGGTATGGGGCTGTACAGTTCGTACTTAGCGGCACTTACGGGTGCTGCTAGTGCAAAAATCATTGATAGTACAAGTAAAAGTGAAAGTAACTTTTTCATTGAATTTCCTCTTTTCCTGAATAATAGTATAATTGAAAACAAATTATTAACATTATAACAATTTA
Organism: Acutalibacteraceae bacterium; assembly: GCA_045660525.1. Lineage (GTDB taxonomy): Bacteria > Bacillota > Clostridia > Oscillospirales > Acutalibacteraceae > UBA6857. Next base: position 10,111 of record JAZRDY010000118.1, read on the forward strand.
TTAGACATATGTCAAGTAAGCTATATTAAAAAAGGTACCGCAAATTTGCAGTACCTTTAAGTTTTTATTTGTTTTTCTTTGAAGCCTTTGCAGCTTCTTTTTCTGCTTTGATAGCAGCTTTTGCGGCAGCCTTTTCTTCTTCGAGTCTCTTCTGCTCGTCAAGCTGAGCCTGAAGAGCTGCTGCTTCGTCAGCCTTTGCGTCATCATACTTAGCAGCGATTTCTTCGAAGTGAGTGGTGTTTTCCTTTTCTTTTACAATACGTTCAGCATCAAGATAGGGCTTTGCAGCTCTGCCGAAGAATGCATGCTTATCCATTTCTTTTTTGATTGCTTTCTGAACATCTTTCTTTTCGGCTTCGTCTGCCTTAATCTTTTCGTTGATATCTTTGATTGCATAAGTGTCTTTTGCTTTTTTAGCTGTTGCCATTGATTCATAAAGACCCTTGAGCTCTTCGTTGATAGCATCTTCTCTTGAGAAGAGACGGTCAAGTTCGTCAAAGCTGGGCTGTACAAAACTTTCGGGAGTGTTGTAATACTTATCAATAGCCTTGCGAGCTGAAAGCTTATTCTTAGCAATTTCAAGAGCAAATGCACGAAGCTCTTTTGCTTCTTTGGTATCCTTGGGCATTTCACGAGCTGTCTTGATTTCTGCAAGGATATCTTCTTTCTTCATTTCATAAAGACCGATGAGACCTGCATCATAAACCTTGCGGTTTGCTTCATATTTGATTTTGTAAATGCCGCTTTCAAATTTTTCAAGTTCTTCGCAAACAAAACGAGAAATTTCAATTTCTTCATTAAACTCTTTTGCCTGTCTTGCAGCTTTTCTGCCTTTTGACTTGTCAACAGCTACGATTTCTTTAGCTGCGTTTTCACGTGCTGATCTGATAATATCGATAGCTTCAATAAGAGTTTTGTTGTTTGTTACGCCGTTGCCGTAGTCTTCAAACATAGCGCGGATCTTAAGAGCACGAACGATACCCTTCTGCTGTTTTTCGTGAAGGTCATAGAAGAAGTAGGGCACAACGTTGAGGAATGCACCGACAGCTGCCATAATGATAAGAGCACCCATTACATCGTAAAGGAGGTTTTCCTGACCTGTAATTGTGTCAAGAATATCATAGGGGCTCTTGTAACCGTTGCCTTCATAAATGCCGTAATGCTCATATACAAATGGGAGAACTGATGAAGTAACAAGTGTTACCATACCGCCGATAGTAGCAACAGTTGCAAACATACCGTCAACACGAACGCCTGTCTTATACTGATGATAGTCACGGATATCTGCCTGAATAGCAGGTGAAAGAATCTGCTCAAATGCACCGAAGAGGTAGTTGATATAAATGCAGATTGTGAGCCAGAGCATACTTCTGAGGTTGAAGCCCATTGCCAAGATGCAAGCGACATTCATAAGGTTGATACCGATAAGAACCTTTTTCTTGCCCCATTTTCTGATGAAGATAGGTGCTAACAGCATACCCCAGAGAGAAGCATTACCTACGATAAGTGTAACAAAACCGTAAGTTGCATCGCTGCAGCTGTGACCGTAGTTATATGACCATTCAAGAACTGAGCTGTATGCAACCTCGAGGAAACCGAGCCAGCCTGCAAGGGCGATGATCCAGAAGTATTTATTTTTTGCAACCTCTTTGAAAGCATCGGCAAAACGTACCTGAATAACACGGCTTCTTGCCTGAATGATTTTTTCTTTGGTGTTCGCAAAGATGTAAACGGTAAGACCGATACCGATAATTGCGAAGATGGGATAGGACACTCTGTAAACCTTGATATCATAGATGTTACCTTCAGCAACTGCGCCTGCGATAAGGGGGCGAACGAAGTTGAAAACTGAAGGAGCAAATGAGTAGATAACTGATTTGATTGAGAGAACATCAGTTCTTTCCTGTGTGTTGGGTGAAAGAACGTGAACAAGGTTTGTATAAGCATCGTTGAAGAAGTTGAAGAAGAATTGCAGCAGAAGGTTAAAAAAGAGAACAACTGCTAATTTTGCAACATAGCCGCCCTCATAGCCGAAAATCTGCATGGGGAAAAGGTTATAAAGTGCGTCGTAGGGGAACCACACATAACCAAGGCTGATAAGCACGGTGGGGATACCCATAGAAAGAAGATAAGGTCTGTATTTACCTGCTTTGTTACGGGTGTTGTCAACCATATTGGCTCTCAGAGCGGTGAGAGGGATATTAGCGATGGTTGAAATTATGTAGAGTATGTACATATGGGTGGGTGAAACACCGACAGCGGCGCTGACAACCATATTGTTTGTGCTGACAATAAGAATTGACGCCATAGTGATGATGAGATAAGCACCCATACCGCCGACAGCATATGCCATAATTTCTTTAAAAGGCATATAGCGACCGGGCATTGGAATTTTCCAATATGTTTTTAAATCTGATGCTTTGGATTTAAGTGTTTGTACCAATTTTTTTCCTCCTCGGTTTTGGATTTAAAAAGGCAAAAGTAATAGAAATTTTGCCGTATTTATCATTCTTGCATTATATCACAAAAGTGCAGATAATTCTATAGTTTATGGTCAAACTAAAAAAAATAGGCAGTTTGAACATATATGCTGCATTGCCTTTATACAATATGACAAAAAAAGAGCAGAGATGCTCTTCGCATTCACTGCTCTTTAAATTCCCGATTTAAGCCTTTGTACCTTTTGCGCCCTTAGTACCGCCACCGAGTTTTACACCCTGAAGTACATTTGAATCAAAGGTATATGTGATATTTTCACCCTCACGTTCACGTTTGAGGGCAAGTGAAATCATTCTGTCGAGAAGTTCACTATATTTAACACCGATGGGCTCCCAAAGATAGAATGAAAGTGAGCCGGGGATAGTGTTGATTTCGTTGAGCCAGATGTTACCTGTTTTGGTATCCATCATAAAGTCGATTCTTGATACGCCGCCACAGCCGAGACACTTGAACGCCTTTACTGCAAGGTCGCGGATTGTATCTCTCTGCTCATCTGTGATGTCAGCGGGAATCTTTCTCTTGAGGGTAGCCATACCCTTGCTGCCGCCTGATGACTTCACACCGCCCTTGGCACCCTTTGCGCCTTTGGTTGAGCCGTCACCGATATATTTTTCAGCGAAAGTGAGAATCTTATCGCTTGATACGGGTTCTTCGCACTCTGAAGCTTCGGCTTCTTCATAGTCGCCGAGAACGGAGCAGTTGATTTCCTTAAGGTTTTGCACTGCAGTTTCAACAAGTACTTTTGTTGCATAACGGAAAGCTGTATCAAGTGAATCATAAAGCTCAGTGCGGTTTTCAGCCTTTGAAATGCCGATTGATGAACCGAGGTTTACGGGCTTAACGATAAGAGGATAGCCGATAACCTTTTCTATCTCTTCGATGATAGCTTCTTCATTTTCGTCATACTGTCTTGCTGTGTAGCACTTGCAGTCGAGTACGGGGATGCCGTTATCCTTGAGTACAGTCTTCATTACATACTTATCCATACCTACAGCTGATGAAAGAACATCACAGCCAACATAGGGGATGTTAAACATTTTAAGGAAGCCCTGAAGTGTGCCGTCTTCTACGTTGGTGCCATGAACAACGGGGAAAGCGATGTCGATATAGTCAACAACACCTTTTGAGAACATCTTCTGGGGGTATTTGATAAGGTTAACCTTATTGTCATCTCTGACCATAATAACTCTCTGTGAGTTTTTGATAAGGCTGTTTATATCAGTATAGCTTTCGATTTTGCCTACCTCTTCACCTACATAAAACTCGTTGTTCTTTGTTATGTAGATGGGGATAACATCGTACTTATTTCTGTCTAAATATCCCATAGCCTGAATAGCTGAAATGATTGAAATTTCATGCTCAACGGTCTTGCCGCCGAAAAGCACACCGACTTTGATTTTCATAATATATCACACCTTTTTAAAAGATTAATAGTTATCGGGAAGGTCGTTTTCAAGAAGAACGATTTTCTTTTTGCCCTGAGAATTAAGAGCGTAAACGTGAGTGAGTGCATCATTGATATTTGAAGCAACATATATTTTACTCTCATCGTAATTTTTGTCAAGTAAGCCTGCTTTAATGGGCACAGCCTGCTTTTCACCAACGAGAACAACATAGTCACACACATCAGCTGCATTCTGACCGAACTCTCTGTTGAGTTCGTCCTGCTTGCTGCCAAGCTCAACCATACCGGGAGTCACAAGAATCTTGTAGCCGTTAAAAAGTGAGAGTGCTTCAAGAGCAGCTTTTGTACCGCTGGGATTTGAGTTATATGCGTCGTCGATGATAGTCATATTGCCCTTGTCACTGAGCTGAAGTCTGTGGGGTACACCCTCGAGCTTTCTTACAGCTGAGCGAAGGTCTTTAAGTGCAATGCCCATTTTGTGGCTGACAGCAATGGCGCCAACGATGTTGAGTACGTTGTGTCTGCCGATGAGCTTGGTTGAAAATTCCTGAGTTTCACCGTCGGGAGCTTTAACCTTGAATGTAGTACCTCTTTCTGATACGGCAATATCAAAGGCAGAGTAATCGCCGTTATCGAGACTGTATGAAATATGCTTTCTGTCGCCCTTGTGGTCAGCGATGTTTTCATCATCGCCGTTAAGGAAGAGCATACCACCCTCGGGAAGTGCGTCTGCAAGCTCAAACTTTGTGCCCTTGATAGCATCGAGAGTCTTGAATGATTCGAGATGCTGAGGGCCGATTGATGTGATGATGCCGTGGTGGGGGTGTACGATATCGCAAAGCTCTTTGATATCACCAACCCATTTAGCGCCCATTTCGCAAACGAAGATTTCGTCAGTTGCCTTGAGTGAGCCGCGGATAGTCTTTACAACGCCCATAGGTGTGTTATAGCTTTCGGGAGTCATAAGAACATTGTATTTGCTTCTGAGCAAAGTTGTCAGATAATATTTTACACTTGTTTTGCCGTATGAGCCTGTGATACCGATAATCTTAAGGTCGGGACAAGCTCTGAGCATTTTCTTTGCATCGTTTGTATAGTGCTGATTAATGCTTAATTCAAGAGGCTTGTTGATAAGGTTTGAAAGAAGAATAATATAAGGCGCAAGGGTGTAAATAACCACCATTGCAAAAAGAGGATAGGTTTCGTGTGCCGAACCGATACCTTTGATAGTTGTGGGTACAAGCACTGCAAGAATAACGAGAAGTGTTGTAGCGAGCATACGTTTAACTCTCGGAGTATAAACGAGAGGCTTTTTAGCCTTTTTGGGTTTCTCTGTGGGAAGTGAGATGATGAAAAGCACTTCAAGTGCTACAGCTTTCACCATAGGATTCATAGGAATGAGAACGACGATAAGCATAAGCACAGATATGATATTGTGTGTCATATACTTGCGGGAATTTTCTTTTATCCATTTTGTGTGGGTATCGAAACGGTAGGAGTTAAGCTGGAAGAAATGCACCGAATCAATAACTGACATAGATGTGCTGATAAAAAACAGCGCCATAGTCATAAAAACTAAAACAGTAGCCATATATATTATCCTTTCAAATTAAAGATTGATGTTCATAAAGCTTGCAAGTACCCTGCCGAATTGAGCAGCGCACTCGAGGAAACTGTAGTGGCCTGCACCTTCAAATTTTACAAGACCTGCTTCGGGCATAAGCTTTTCCATAATGAGAGCATCTGAAAGAGGTGTGGCATCGTCAAGTGTGCCCCAGACAAGAAGCGTGGGAGCTTTGACATTGGGCATAAGATCGCATAAATCTTCGTTTACAACCTTAACAAGAGTCTGTCTCATAATGGGTGAAGCGGCATTGTAGTCAGCTGAGCCGTTTCTTTTTCTTAAGTTTTCGAGTGCATCAGGGAACATCTTCTGCACCACATCTGATGAATAGATGCTCTTGGTTGCCTTGTAGATTTTTTGCTTGGTCTTTTGCTTGAGAGTCTTTTTGGGTTTAACGCCTGCGGCGTCAACGAGAATGACCTTTTCAATAGCAAAGGGCAATTCTCTTGAGCACATCTTGATGATAACTCTGCCGCCGAATGAATGACCGAGTACAGTGATTTTTTCGGGTGAATAATCCTTTAAAAATTCAAGAACGAAGTCAACATAGTTGTCAACATCCCAAGGTTCTTTGGGTTCTTCGCTTTCGCCAAAGCCCGGCATATCCATAGCCACAACCTTATATTTCCTCTCGAGAATAGCAATAGACTGCTCAAAGAGGGTGATATTACTGCCCCAACCGTGAAGAAGCACCACTAAATCACCTTCGCCGCGCTCGACGTAGTTTATATTAAGACCGCAAACGGTTTTATTCAAAACGCATTACTTCCTTTCTTGTTAAAAGTATGTATGAAAAAATATGTAGGAAAAATAAGCATAATTACACATTCTAAAGTATTATATCACAAGAAAACAAGATTTTCCATACTGCTATATAATTTTTCTTTGTTTTTTCAAAAAAATCCGGGTTGCTATATTATTTTGCCGTCAGTTGTGATAAAATAAAACCAAACGGATACAAAAGTAAAACAAGGAAGGTGAAACTTATGAAAGACATAATCATTATCGGCGGAGGTATAGCCGGTCTTACAGCGGCAGTGTACGCCCTCAGAAGCGGCAAAAGTGTGCTGCTTTTTGAAAAGAAAGCCTATGGCGGTCAGATAAGTCAAAGCCACGCCGTTGAAAATTATCCGGGATTTAAAAATGTCAGCGGTGCTGAGCTTAGTATGAATCTTCACGCTCAGGCTAAGGATTTCGGCTGTGAATTTAAAAATGAAACTGTGACACAAGTTATTGACGGTGACATTAAAAAGGTTATCACAAATAAAGGTGAATATGAGGGCAGGGTTGTGATTTTTGCCCTCGGAGCAGAACCTAGAAAGTCAGGTCTTGAAAATGAAAAAGACCTTATCGGCAGAGGCCTTTCATACTGTGCCGTATGTGACGGAAACTTTTTTAGGAACCGCGAAACTATGGTGGTCGGTGGTGGCAGCACTGCTGTGCAGGATGCTCTCTATTTAGCCGAGATATGCAAAAAAGTTTATCTTGTGCATAGACGCGATGCTTTCAGAGCTGAGGACAAGCTTGTAGAAAAGCTGAAAAGCTTTGACAATGTTGAGTTTGTGCTTGACAGCGTACTTGTGTCAGCCGAGGCGGGTCCTTTACTTAAGAGTGTTAAGGTTAAAAATGTCAAGACTCAGAAAGAACGAGAAATTGCTGTAAACGGTCTTTTTCTTGCTATCGGACAGGTGCCGTCAACTAAAGAGTTTGCCGACATTCTGCCACTTGATGAATACGGATATGTTATTGCAGGTGAGGACTGCAAGATAGGCAAGGGATTATATATAGCAGGCGACTGCAGAAAGAAGCCAGTGAGACAGCTGACAACTGCGGCGGCAGACGGAACAGTTGCGGCGACATTAGCCTGCGAAGAGTTGGAAAAATAACATCGCGTTTTTGATTCTTTTTGCGCGATAGCAAAAAGAATGCCACGCGGCGAGCGATAAAATATTAACTAAAGGGCACCTTTTCGGGTGTCCTTTTTTACCGAATAAACATCTAAATCAACCGTATAGTGCAAACCTATTGCAAAGTCTTGTGAAAAAAATATATAGTGTGCTTGTAAGGAGGATTCTCTATGAAATGTACATTGATTATCACAGATGAACACGAAGAGGAGGTGGTTATATACGCAAGAGAAAGAACTAAGCTTACAAATGATATCGAAATGTTAGTCTACGGAAGTGTGCCTGAGCTTATTGGCTATAAAGAAAATGAAGTTGTGAAGCTCAACTCTGATTTGATTTCCTGTTTTACTGTTGAAGGCAGTAAAGTATACGCTCTGACAGACAGTGAAAAGCTTCAGATAAAATTGAGGCTTTATCAGTTAGAAGAAATACTGCCTGACACTTTTGTTAAAATCAATCAGTCATGCATTGCCAATATCAGAAAGATTGAGAGGTTTGACACTTCTGTATCGGGAACATTGCTTATTAAGTTTAAAAACGGCTATAAGGATTATGTATCGAGAAGACAGATGAAAGCCGTTAAAGAAAGGTTTGGTTTATAATGAATAAATATTTCAAAGAGTTTTTACATCGCGGACTGATGTTTTCAGGCTTCGGGCCTATAGTTTTCGGCATAATAGTGCTGTGTATATCTTTTATTAACGATATTGCTGAGCATACAACCTACGATATCCTGATGGGTATAGTTTCCACCTATGCCATAGCTTTTGTGCAGGCAGGGGCAACGGTTTTTAATCAGATAGAGCATTGGAGTGTGCCAAAGTCTATGTTTTGTCACTTCGGACTTCTCTATGTGGTGTATTCCCTTTCTTATATAGCTAACTCGTGGATACCCTTTAAGGCTGAGGTGCTTGCGGTGTTTACAATAATTTTTGTAGCGGTATTCTTCACTATATGGGGTATAGTTTATCTGTGTGTTAGAAATACAAGCAAAAAAATCAACAAAAAACTCAGATAACATAACAAAAGCAGGTAACCACTCAGGTTGCCTGCTTGATTTTTTATTATAGCTCGCCGCATGGCATTCTTTTTCCTTGCGTGGAAAAAGAATAAAAAACACGCTGTTATTTACAGAACTTTTCCACAAACGCGCTGATCGCTTCTTCCTTTGTATATCCGCCGGGTGTGAATGTAAAGTTAGCCGGTACTGCGTCATAACGACTGCAGAAGTTTTCAATTTCTTCTTTGGTCATTGAGATTCCTTTTACATCTGTCAGCTCGTCGATAACTTTTTTGTAAGTCTCAAGGTCAGTGTTCATAATCTCAAGTACACGGGCGGTTTTTTCAGGGCAGAACTCTGACGCCTTGTCGATGAAATCACCCATAAACACTGTGCAAGCCTTGCCGTGAGGTACACCGTAATTTTCAGTGAGGATATAGCCTAAGGGGTGGGGGAATGCTGTGCCGCAATAAGCGAGGGTTATACCTGCATAGAGTGAGCCGTAATAAAGTTTTGTTCTGAGGTCCTCGTCGGGGAGCTCTTTTGTTTCGTGGAGATACTTCAGACCCTCCCAGATAAGGGCGATAGCCTTTTCGCCAAACATTGTGGGGATATCACCGCACTTGACCGACATATATCCCTCAATAACGTGAGCCATAGCATCAAGGGCAGTTGATACTGTTACATTATAGGGTACCGAGCAGGTGTATTTGCTGTCGGCAAAGGTGAGAGTGGGGAAGCAGTCGTCGGGTGCGATGCTCTTTTTTCTGCCTGTGTCGGGGTTGGTGAGTACACTGACTCTGCCAACTTCACTGCCTGTGCCTGCAGTTGTGCCAACGAGAACAAGGGGCAATGCTCTGTTTCTTTCGTTTTCGCCGTATGCGAAGATGTCTTCGCTTGAAAATGTGGGATTTGTCGCATAAACAGCAACAGCCTTTGCAGCATCGAGGGGTGAACCGCCGCCGATACCCACGATAAAGTCAGCACCGAATTTTCTTGCGATTTCACCTGCTTCGTGGCAGTGGTCGATACGGGGATTGGGACCGATTTTATCATATATCTCATACTTGATGTCGCACTCTTTAAGGGCATATTTCATATCGTCAAGAGCACCGCTTAAAAGAGCACTTTTGCCGCCTGTAACAACGATACACTTTTTGCCGAATGCTTTGAGCATAAGAGCATTGTTTTTAAGACAGTCTTTTCCGCTGACAACTCTGACTGGAATTTTTACATCGAAATCCATAGTTTATCTCCTGTAAAGAAATTTTGTTGATGTGTCAATTATAACAAATTAATGGAAATATAGCAAGAAATATTTAAATACTCTTGAAAAAAGTGTCGATATGTTATAAAATATAAAAGTTAAAGGCAAGTGCTCTTAATAGTATATTATTTATAGTTATATATAGGTGACATAGATGACCAAAAAGAAGATTATATCAATTGTGCTGACGGTGCTTGTTTTTATAAGTGCCGTGAGTTTGTTTATTATTTACAGTAACAGACACGAAAGATTTGATTTCAGAGAAAAAAGCTCAATTGCAATGGGTACTATTGTCACTCAGAAGGTTTACGGTGACTTTGCCGCAAAGCATATGGAAAAGACCAAGGCTGTTATCGACGGTCTTGATGATATGATATCCTGGCGTGACAGTGAATCTGAAATTGCAAAGCTCAACTCGGGTGAAACGGTTCGGATTGCATATCTTGCCGATGTAATAAGACAGTGCAGTGAAATAAGTTCTCTCAGCGGCGGTGTTTTTGATATCACTGTGGGTAGCATTTCACAGCTGTGGAGTATTGGTGAAGAAAATCAGCGAATTCCCTCTGACAAAGAAATTGCAGAGGAAATGAAAAATGTCGGCTACAGCAAAATAAAAACCGCTACAGATAAGATAGCTCTTTCCAAGGGTGTAAAAATTGATCTCGGTGCTGTGGGAAAAGGTATGGCTTGCGATATGCTTAAGGTGTATTTGGATGCAAGTGACTTAAACGGTGCGATTATCTCTGTTGGCGGAAGCATTCTTGCCTGGGGTGACTATAACAAAGCCGGCGACAAATGGCAGATTGCCATTGCGCATCCGAGAAACGAAGGAGAATATTTAGGAGTGCTCTCAATAGATGAGGGCTTCGTTTCAACTTCGGGGGACTATGAAAGATATTTCGAAAAAGACGGCAAGCGCTATCATCACATTATAGATGCCACCAAAGGGTACCCTGCCGAAACTGACCTTGTGAGCGTTACAATAGTCTGCGACAGCGGACTTTTATCCGATGCTCTTTCAACAGCTTGTTTTATCCTCGGTGAGGAAAAGAGCACAGAGCTTCTTGAAAGATACGATGCTTCGGCAATTTTTGTTGATAAAGATATGAATATTTCCGTAGTGGGAGACATTGATTTTGAATATTAAAAGTGAAATCAGAAGGAATATAACCAAGGGTGATATTATTCTCATAGTGTCGCTGATTGTCATATCTCTTGTGATGTTTGTTTTTTCTTTTTCGGGCAGTGAAAAGCTTATCGCTGAGATTTATGTTGACGGTGAAAAGACCCACAGCATTGCTCTGAGTGAAGTGACGGAAAGCTACACCGTCAACGAAAATTACTGTCAGCTTCTTATAGAAAAAGACGGAGTATCCTTTGTGTTTTCTGATTGCGGTGACAAGCTCTGCATAAAAAGAGGCAAGCTTAAAAATCAGGGTGATACAATGGCGTGTGTGCCTGAAAAGGTTGTCGTTATCCTTAAAGCTGACGGCAAAGAAAAAATCGACGGTGTCGCATATTGAGAAAGGTGAGTGCTATGAAAACTAATAAAGTCGCCCTTCTCGGTATTTTCGGTGCTGTTGCTCTTGTGCTGTCCTTTCTCGAGAGTATGCTTATTCCCGATATTCCCTTTTTGCCCGTTGGTGCAAAACCGGGACTTTCGAATATTATCACTATGTATATTGCGGGCACTATGGGACTTCCCGGTGCTATGTATATAACAATGCTCAAGGCACTCTTCGCTCTGATAACAAGAGGAGCAACGGGTGCATTTATGAGCCTTTGCGGAGGAGTGCTCAGTACTCTTTGCGTATGCTTTTTCATAAAATATCAGGGCAGGATTTTTTCTTATCTCGGTCTTGGTATTATCGGTGCGGTGATGCACAATATCGGTCAGCTTATTGCTGCCTGCATTGTGTCGGGTACCTTTGCACTTATAAATTACGGTAAATATCTGCTGATTTTTGCTCTTATTACGGGTACGGTGACAGGCACAGTGCTTCTGCTTCTGATGCCAAGGCTTAAGGAAATCAGCGGAACTGATTATAAAAAATAAAATAAAGGGGTTGAAAATATGAGCAAAATCGTTGGAGGTGTGCTTACCGCAGTGAAAAAAGGTCGCGGCGGCGTAAGTGTATCCCACAACAAAAACACAGCTGAAATACCTGTGGAAAGAATGCCCATACCTGAAAAAGTTGTAATTTCAATGCAACAGCATATCGGTGTGCCCTGCACTCCCATAGTCAAAGTTGGAGACGAGGTTGCGGTAGGTCAGAAAATCGGTGACAGCGACAAGTTCGTGTCTGCACCTATTCACGCTACTGTGTCAGGTAAGGTAACAGCTGTAGGTGACATCAAACTCGCTAACGGTCTTATCACAAAAGGTGTCACAATTGAAAGTGACGGCGAAATGAGAATCTATGAGGGCATCACTCCTCCCACAGTCACAAATAAACAAGAACTTTGTGCAGCTGTGAGAGAGTCGGGTCTTGTAGGTCTTGGCGGTGCAGGTTTCCCGACCCACGTCAAGCTCAATCTTCCTGAAGATAAAGATATCGATACTCTTATTATCAATGCAGCTGAGTGTGAGCCTTTTATCACAGTTGACTACCGTGAGTGCATCGAGAATGCAGAAAATGTACTCAAAGGTGTTGAAATTCTCAAAGATATCTTAGGCTTCAAGCAGGTTGTTATCGCTATCGAAGATAACAAGCCCAAGGTGTTTGAGATTATGAAAGAAATCGCTGACAGAGATAACGACAAAGATGATGCTATCAAGCTTATGACTCTTAAGTCAAGATATCCACAGGGTGCAGAAAAAATGATGGTACTCTCAGCTACAGGCAGAAAAGTACCTCCCGGAAAGCTTCCCTCAGATGTAGGCTGTGTTGTTATGAATGTTGCCTCAGTAGCTTTCATCGCAAGATATATCGAAACAGGTAAGCCTTTAGTCAGCCGTTCAATCACTGTTGACGGCAGTGCAATCAGAAACCCGAAAAATCTTCGTGTGCCCATCGGTACAAGCTTCTCGGATATTGTTGACTATTGCGGCGGCTTTAAAACAGAACCCGCTAAGATTATTTCAGGCGGTCCTATGATGGGTATTGCCGTTTGTGATATAGATGCTCCTATCTGCAAGCAGAATAATGCTCTTCTCGCTTTTGACGAAAAAGATGCTGCTTTCAAGAAAGAAAGAGACTGCATCCGTTGCGGTAAATGTGTTGACGTTTGTCCTATGAGTCTTATGCCCACACTTATCGAACGTTTTGCAAGAACAAAAGACGCAGAAAAGCTCACAAGTTATAATACTATGGTTTGTATGGAATGCGGCAGCTGTGCTTTCGCTTGTCCCTCAGGCAGACCTCTTGTGCAGTATATGAGACTTGCTAAGCAGGTGCTCAGAGAGGAGAGTGCAAAATAATGGCTAAGAAATTAACCGTAAGCGCATCACCTCACGTGCGCTCAAAAGAAACAACAACGGGCATTATGCTTGATGTAATTATCGCTCTTGTTCCTGCCCTTGTTATGTGTGTGGTATATTTCGGTCTGAGAGCTTTAGTGCTCACAGCAGTTTGCGTAGCTTCTTGCGTTGTATTTGAATACATCTCAAGAATCGTTATGAAAAGAAATAATACAATAGGTGACCTCAGTGCAGTGGTAACAGGTCTTATCCTGGCTTTCAATCTGCCTGCAACACTTCCTTTCTGGATGGCGGTTATCGGTTCACTTATTGCCATCGTTGTTGTTAAGCAGATGTTCGGCGGTATCGGTCAGAACTTTGTAAACCCCGCTATGACAGCAAGAATTATCCTTATGACATCATTCCCCACAGCTATGGCTAAGTGGGTAGTACCTTTCACAGACACCTGGAGTGCTGATGCTGTTACATCAGCTACACCTATGGCAACTCTTGCAGGTGTTCAGGGTGGCAATCTCACAACTGTGACATCTCAGCTTCCATCTCTTACTGATATGCTCATCGGTAAGCACGGTGGTTCAATGGGTGAGGTTTGCTCCATCGCTCTTATCATTGGCGGTCTTTACCTTATCGCAAGAAAGGTTATTTCTCCCATCATTCCCTTCACTTTCATCGGCACAGTAGCTGTGTTTATGCTTTTCGCAGGCAAAGGTTACATTGATTTTGTTGCATACGAGCTTCTCGGTGGCGGTCTTATGCTTGGTGCTTTCTTTATGGCAACAGACTATTCAACATCACCTATCAACAAAAAAGGCAAGATTATCTTCGGTATCGGCTGCGGTCTTATTACATCTGTAATCCGCATTTTCGGCTCACTTCCCGAGGGTGTATCTTTCTCAATCATTCTTATGAATATTCTCGTTCCTCACATTGAGAATATGACAACTCCCAAGCCCTTTGGCGCAGTGAAAGAGAAAAAGGCAAAGGGGGAAGCTAAGGCATGAAAAAGATGAACCTTAAAGAAATTCTTATCCCCACAATTGCTTTGCTTGTTATCTGTCTTGTGGCAACAACACTTCTTGCATTCACAAACAGTGTAACAATGGAAAAAATTGCTCTCAATGCAGTCGAAACAGAAAAGGCAAGCCGTATGCTTGTTCTTCCCGAGGGTAAGGAATACGGTGAAGTGACAACTCTCGACAGTGGCATCACATACTGCATCGGTACAAACGAAGCAGGCGAAGAAGTCGGTTATGTGTTCACTGCAGGCGCTAAAGGTTACGGCGGTACAGTATCAGTAATGGTTGGTATCGGTGCAGACGGCGCAATCACAGGCCTTGAGATTCTCTCACACGCTGAAACTCCCGGTCTTGGTGCAAACGCCGTAAAACCTGATTTCAAGGATCGCTTCCTTGGCAAGTCAGGCGAGCTTACAGTAGACAAAAACTCAAACGATGGTCAGAATGTGCAGGCTATCACAGCTGCAACAATCACATCAAAGGCTGTTGTAAGTGCAGTTAACACAATCACAGCAGCATACGAAGAAATTACAGGAGGTGCAAACTAATGGCTGAAAAGAAAAAATTAGGCAAAGAGCTTACCAAAGGCATTATAGTTGAAAA
>JAZRDY010000119.1:0-5861 GCA_045660525.1 Acutalibacteraceae bacterium
GCATTGTAGCATCATACTGAGTCATACATACATAGTAGAGAGGGAAGAAACCGTTCTTTCTTTCAAAGCCGTCGAAAGTTTCGTCAACGAAAGTTCTTGTGATTTCTCTTGCTCTGTCAGGACGGAAGTTGAAGAAAACAACACTGTCGTCAGCCTTGATTGTAGCACCCTCGGGGCATACTGTGGGAATTACGAATTCGTCTGTAAGGTTTTTACCTTCAGCATCGATTGTCTCATATGCCTTTTTGATAGCTTCTACGGGGCAAGCAGCCTTGTTGCCTTCGCCGTAAACCATAGCAGCATAAGCCTTGCCGACTCTTTCCCAACGGTTATCTCTGTCCATAGCGTAGTATCTGCCCATTACAGTAGCAACCTTACCAACGCCGATTTCTTCGAGGGCCTTGCAGGTCTTTTCTACAAAGTCTGCACCTGATGCAGGAGGTACGTCACGGCCGTCGAGGAAGCAGTGAACATAAACTTCCTTAAGACCCATTTCCTTAGCAAGCTTAACAATAGCAAGCATATGTGTGTCGTGTGAATGTACGCCACCGTCTGACATAAGACCCATAAGGTGAAGAGCTGTGCCCTTATCAAGACAGTTCTGAACTGCGCCGACAAGAGCTTCGTTTTTGAAGAAGTCACCGTCTTTGATTGACTTTGTGATTCTTGTGAGTTCCTGATAAACAACGCGGCCTGCACCGATATTTGTGTGGCCAACTTCGCTGTTACCCATCTGACCGTCGGGAAGACCTACGTCCATGCCTGAAGCACCGATAAAGGTCATGGGGTTTTCTTTCATAATTTTATCAAGGTTTGGAGTTGCAGCAGCAACGATAGCATTACCGTAATCGCTTTCGTTTTTACCGAAACCGTCCATAATACAAAGTAAAACAGGTTTTTTCATTGTTACTTTTCCTTTCGTAAAAATGGGTCGCCGTAAAGCGACCCTATTCTTAGTTAAACTTATTTCTGCTCTGAAGCAGCCTTTACGATTACTGAGAAGTCAGCAGCCTTAAGTGATGCGCCGCCGATGAGACCGCCGTCAACGTTTACCTTTGAAACGAGTTCAGCAGCGTTGCCTGCGTTCATTGAACCGCCGTACTGAATTGTTACTGTTTCAGCAACATCAGCACCGTAAGCTTCAGCGATAGCTTCACGGCAGTAGCCGTTGCCTTCGTCAGCCTGGTCAGCAGTAGCTGTAACGCCTGTACCGATAGCCCAAACGGGTTCGTAAGCGATAACAACATCCTTAAGCTGGTCAGCTGTTACGTTTGTAAGAGCCATCTTTGTCTGATACTTAAGAAGTGTTTCTGTGTAGCCGAGTTCTCTCTGCTCGAGAGTTTCACCAACGCAGATGATGGGCTTAAGACCTGCATTAAGAGCTGCAAGTGAACGAAGGTTTACAGTCTGGTCTGTTTCACCGAAGTACTGTCTTCTTTCGCTGTGACCTACAACTACATATTCAACGCCGAGTTCCTTGAGCATATCAGCTGAGATTTCACCTGTATATGCGCCTGAAGCCTTGAAGTGTACGTTTTCAGCACCGATTTTGATGTTTGAGCCCTTAGCTGCTTCGAGAGCTGCAGGGATATCTACGAAAGGTACGCAGAGAACAACTTCACAGTCAGCACCTACAACGAGGGGCTTCATTTCGTCGATGAGAGCGATTGCCTGTGAGGGAGTCATATTCATTTTCCAGTTACCAGCGATAACTGCTTTACGTGTAGCTTTGTTCATTTTAGTTACTCCTTTGATTATATTGGTACGATTCAATTATTCTTTGTCGTTAAGTGCAACAACACCGGGAAGGTCTTTACCTTCAAGGAATTCAAGTGAAGCACCGCCACCTGTTGAGATGTGGCTCATCTTATCAGCAAAGCCGAGCTTCTGAACAGCAGCAGCTGAGTCGCCGCCGCCAACGATTGAGATTGCGCCGCTTTCTGCGATAGCAGTAGCAACTGCGATAGTACCGTTAGCAAACTGAGCCCATTCTGATACACCCATAGGACCGTTCCAGATTACTGTGCCTGCGCCCTTGATTGCGTTAGCAAAGAGTTCTTCTGTCTTAGGACCGATGTCAAGACCCATCCAACCGTCGGCGATAGAATCTGAATCAACAACCTTGCATTCTGTATCTGCCTTGTATTCAAGACCGATTCTGTTATCAACAGGGATAAGGAAGTTTACACCCTTAGCCTTAGCTGTTTCCATCATTTCCTTAGCAAGTTCAATCTTATCTTCTTCGCAGATTGATGTACCAACGCTGTGACCGTTTGCAGCAAAGAATGTGTAAGCCATACCGCCGCCAACGATGAGAGTATCAACTGTTTCCATAAGATTTGTGATAACACCGATCTTATCTGAAACCTTAGCACCGCCGAGGATAGCAACGAGAGGTCTCTTGGGATTAGCGAGAGCACCGCCGATATATTCAAGTTCCTTACGGATGAGGTAACCGCCAACTGCGGGAAGGTAGTCAGCAACACCTGTTGTTGATGAGTGAGCTCTGTGAGCTGAACCGAAAGCATCGTTTACATAGATTTCTGCAAGTGAAGCAAGAGCCTTTGAAAAATCGGGATCATTCTTTGTTTCTTCTTTGTGGAAACGAACGTTTTCAAGAAGAAGAACTTCGCCTTCCTTAAGGTCAGCAGCGAGTGCCTGAGCGCTTTCGCCAACAACGTCCTTAGCCATCTTTACTTCGATGCCGAGGAGTTCGCCGAGTCTTACTGCTACGGGAGCAAGTGAAAATTCGGGCTTGAATTCACCCTTGGGTCTGCCGAGGTGTGAGCAAGCGATAACTTTTGCACCGTTGTCAAGAAGATACTTGATTGTGGGCAGAGAAGCAACGATTCTCTTGTCGCTTGTGATAACGCCGTCTTCCATCTTTACGTTGAAGTCGCAACGGATGAGAACTTTTTTGCCTCTTACGTCGATATCTTCAACTGATTTCTTGTTTAATACGTTCATGAGTGTCTTTCCTTTCTTATATAGCCTTTTAAATTTTTTATAAAAGTATAAATACACCAAAAGCAATTTTATATCATTACGGGATTTTTTTCAAGTGTTTATGAGTAAAAAATACACTAAAACCCATACAATATTTTATATAAAGGTGCTAAAAGTTAGGAGTTAGGAGTTAGGAGTGAGGAGTTGACTGTCGAAAATAAGAAAATTCGTCTATATAAATGAATTGAATTTGCGGAGTTTAGGGTGGGATTCAGATTAGCTAAAGCAGATATTATTCGGAGCGAAGCGACCCTTAACCTTTAACTCATAATTCCTCACTATTAAAATTACTTCCAATCCTTAAGTAAATCTGCAAAGGGATTATTCGAGGTGTCTTTCTCCTGAGATTTCTGCTGTTTTCTCATATAAGACATAACATCAGCTTTGCCTGCACCTTTGTCTTCACGGCGTTTGTTGAAATCGGTAAGTCTCTCTCTGTAACCGCACACACAGGTGAACATCTTTTTGTCACCCTCACCGCGAAGCTCCATCTTTTTATGGCACTCGGGGCAGCGAGCATTTGTAACCTGAGTCAGACCTTTGCGGTAACCGCATTCTCTGTCCTGACATATAAGCATTTTGCCTTTTTTGCCATTTACATCGAGAAGATATTTGCCACACACGGGACACTTCTCTTTGGTCATATTGTCGTGGGTATACTGAGCATCTGAACCGATTACCATTGAGACAAGTGAAGTTGAATAGTCTCTCATTTCGCCGATAAACTTCTTCATATTAGCTTTACCCTTGCTTATGTTCTGAAGCTCTTGTTCCCATTTAGCTGTGAGCTCAGCCGACTTGAGGTCAGCAGGTACGATTTTAATAAGTTGTTTGCCTTTGGCAGTTGGATGTATTTCTTTGCCGACACGCTCAATTGAGAAGTTGTCGAAGAGCTTTTCTATTATGTCAGCTCTTGTGGCAGGGGTGCCAAGACCGCTTGTGGTGGCTATAACTTTTTTGAGGTTTTTATCTTCTATCTGACCTACGGGGTTTTCCATAGCCGACAGGAGAGTAGCCTCTGTGTATCTTGCGGGAGGTCTTGTCTTGCCGCTGATGATTTTTGTGTTAAGTACATCGAGCTGAGCGCCCTGACGGATTTCGGGAAGGTCCTGAGAACGGTTTTCTGTATCTTCATCTTCCTCGTCGTCAGTTATACCGTAAAACTCTTTCCAACCAGCGGTTTTGATTGTTTTACCCTTTGCATAGAAGCTGTTTTCACCAACGTCAATCTGAAGCTTCACTTCGTCGTATTCCATCGGTGCTGAGAGTACAGCCATAAAGCGCTTGACAACAAGGTCATAGATGTTTCTTTCTTCAAAGCTGAGTTTTGCCAGGTTAGGACTCTGCTCTGTGGGGATAATTGCGTGGTGGTCTGTGACCTTGGCGTTGTTGACAATATATTTGGTCTGAATAGGGTTTCTTGCAAGCTTCATTGCTGAGGACTGATAGGGTCCCACAGCCATAGCGCGGAGTCTTTCAGTGATTGTAGCAACTATATCGTCGGTGATATATCTCGAGTCAGTACGAGGGTAGGTGAGCACTTTATGGTATTCGTAAAGTGACTGCATTAGCGAAAGAGTCTGCTTGGCGCTGTAGCCATATTTTTTATTGGCATCGCGCTGAAGTTCAGTCAAGTCATATGCTGCAGGTGGGGGAGTTTTCTTTGCAGTTTTCTCCACCTTTGCAACGGTGCCTTTTTTATTTTTGGTACTCTCTGCAATCTTTTCAACAAATGATTTATCTGAAAATCTTGTGTTGTTTTTCTTATCTCTAAAGGTTGCGTTAAAGCCTTTGAATACAGCTTGCAGACTGTAATAATCCTTGGGCTTGAATGCGAGAATTTCTTCTTCTCTTTTTACTATAAGAGCAAGAGTGGGGGTCTGCACACGACCTGCGGATAATTGCGCATTATATTTGCAGGTGAGTGCTCTTGTTGTGTTAAGACCCACAAGCCAGTCAGCTTCTGCTCTTGCCTGAGCTGAGTGATAAAGATTGTCATATTCCTTGGCAGGTTTAAGATTCTGAAAACCTTCTTTGATTGCTTTGTCTGTCTGTGATGAAATCCACAAACGGTAAGCGGGTTTCTTACAGTGGGCTTTCATCATTATCCATCTAGCAACAAGCTCGCCTTCGCGTCCTGCGTCGGTAGCAATAACGAGCTTGTCAACATCTTCGCGCTTCATAAGTGCAGAAACAGCACGATATTGTTTAGCTGTCTGCTTAATAGTCACAAGTTTCATTTTATCAGGAAGCATAGGCAAATCTTCAAGTCGCCATGCTTTATATCTGTCGTCGTAAGCATCGGGATCGGCAAGGGTTACAAGGTGTCCCAGTGCCCAGGTGATGATATAGTTAGGGCCGATAATGCAACCGTCACCTTTCTGCTTACAGCCGAGTACTCGTGCAATATCTCTTGCAACAGAAGGCTTCTCGGCAAGTACAAGGGTTTTACTCATAGTTAGTTCTCCTTTATTTTATAACCGAAAGACAGCAGTTGTCTTTGTTGAATGATTCTGCAATAATCTTTTCAACATCGGCTTTGCTAATTTCTTTATATACTTTATCAGTGTCAAAGAGACCGTGGCCGTTAAAATAAGCATCTATAAGATTGCCTGCAAGGTCGTCAACATCGTTATAGCCAAAGATGTGAGCGCCGTAAAGCTTTTTAAGGCAGACACTGAAATCTTCGTCAGCAATGCCATCAGTTTTAATCAGTTCAATTTCGTCGATGATTGCATCTCTTACCTTTTCAGGCTCGTTGCTCTCACCTGTGAAAATACTGCAACTAAAACCTCTGCCTGTGAAATACTCCTTGCCGAAAGACGTGTTGATAAGTCCCTTATCCATCAGTTTGC
>JAZRDY010000120.1:0-10569 GCA_045660525.1 Acutalibacteraceae bacterium
TGTCAATCATACTCTCGCTCATACCGTTATTGCGGGCGTTTTCTATATCAATTCTGTTGTTTTCTTCTATGTAAGCTCTGTTTTCAATAAGAGCCTCAGCAATAGCCTCAAGAGCCTTGTTTTTCATTTCCCTTGTGGCTGTCATCAGCACTCTTTCGGCTTTCTTTGCGCCGATACCTAATTGTGTAAGCATTGGGGATTCTCCTTTATTTCACAGTAAAAAGTGTACCTACACTGTGACCGTCAATGAGTTTATATATATCCTGAGGTGCCGTACCGTTCATAACGACTGTGGGAATGCCTGCCTCAGTTGCAATTTCTGCCGCATGTATCTTGGTTATCATACCGCCTGTACCTCTGTTGGTACCCGCACCGCCGCAGAGAGCTTTTATATCGTCATTTATATCTTTGACTATAGGAATAAGTCTTGCATCGGGGTTTTCGTTGGGATTATCGTCGAAAAGGCCGTCGATGTCTGAGAGAATAATAAGAGCATCTGCCTTTATAAGTCTTGCAACAATAGCTGAAAGGGAGTCGTTATCACCATAGACAATTTCTTCTGTGGCAACACTGTCGTTTTCGTTTATGATGGGCACTGCCCCGTATTCGAAGAGCTTTTCGAATGTGTTTTCGAGATTTTCTCTTCTCTGATCGTTTTCAATGTCGCTTTTGGTTATAAGAAGCTGACCTGTTTTTACTCCGTTTTCGCCGAAGTGTTTATCATACATAAACATCAGCTCGCATTGACCAACTGTTGCAGCAGCCTGTCTTCCGGGAATGTCCTTCGGTCTTTCTTTAAGGCCGAGCTTACCCACACCGACACCGATGGCACCTGAGGTTACGAGCACAACCTCCATACCTGAGTTGTGCAGGTCTGCAAGCACACTGCAGAGCTTCACCATTCGTCTGATATTGATTTTGCCTGTTTCATATGTAAGGGTAGATGTACCCACTTTAACTACAATTCTTTTTGCTGAGGATATAACGCTCATATTTATCATCCCTTTTGTTAATTCTCGCAACAAAGTTGCATATCGAGTTGCCAAAGGCAACATATCGAGTGCGAAGCACATATCGAGCCAGCAGCAACATATCAAGTCAGCATAATTGACTATCATTTGCTCATTATTAATTAGACAAAGCTCCTCTTTGTGCTTTCGCTCGCCGCGGGGCGTGACTTTTGCTAGCTCGCAAAAGTAACCAAAACGCGCTTATTTTTTTGAAGTTATTTTTTTATGGCATTTTCTAAAATGCGCTCATATTCCTTTTTTTGTTTAACCTTACCCACTGCCGTAAAAGACATCTTGTCAAGGCGCAGATATTTCTCACTGACAGCAACCACATTTTCAATATTAATGGCTTTTATGCTGTCAATTATATAGTCATCTTCCACAAAGTGGTCGAGCATAAGCAGATTATAACCCATTGAGGAAAGCTTTGACTGAGGCTGCTCACGTGACATTATCAGACTTGAAATCAGCTTTTCTTTGGCAATAGCAATCTGTCTTTCAGTAATATTATTACTGAAAGAGCCCACTATATCCGTCACTTCATTTATAGCCTTTTCTTCGGATGCGGGCGAGAGACTCATTGCTATGGCAATGTATCCGCCGCCACGGTATCTGCCAAGCCAGGAATCAACACTGTAGCAAAGACCAAGTTCTTCTCTTATGCGCTGATAAAGCATTGACGATGTGCCCGTACCGAGAATGAACATACAAACCTGCAAGGGATATAAATCCTCGTGCTCGATGCCCACGCCGTCAAAACACATCATCAGATGAGTCTGCTCGGTCTGCATTGTTTTAAGAGCAATTTCCTGATTAAAAGGCACCTCATAATACGAATCGGATTCACTCTTGGCAGGCATATCGGAAAAATATTCCCTGACTTTTTTTAGCATTTCTTCTTCATCAAAGTTACCACTGATGCCGATAACGATTTTATCGGCACAGTAGTTGGCATTCATATATTTTTCGATGTCCTCTTTTTTAAAGGCACTGACAGTTTCTCTTTCACCGAGAATTTTCATTGAAAGGCTTGTACCTGCAAAGAGACTCGTTTCGTTGACCTCGTAAACCACATCACCCGGGTCGTCTTCACACATATTGATTTCTTCAAGGACTACGCCCTTTTCGGTTTCGATATCTTTTTCATCCAGGCGCGGATGTCTTATCATATCAAAGAGTATATCCGAAGCTTTTTCTATCTGATAATCGAGAGCTTTGGTGTAAAAGAAAGTGTATTCCTTGGTGGTATAGGCATTGACGTGTGCCCCGATTTCATCCATACCCTCAGCGATTTCAAAGCCTGAACGCTTATCAGAGCCTTTGAACACAATATGCTCAATAAAATGTGATATACCGCTGATATCGGCAGTTTCATTTCTCGAGCCTGACATAACCCATACGCCCACAGTAGCTGAGCGCAGATCATCTCTTTTATGTGTGAATATTCTCAGACCGTTTTCCAGGGTAATAAGATTCATTCGGGATACTCCTTATTTTAATCTAAAAACTGTGAATTATAAATTTCGGCATAGAAGCCGTCTTTAGCCATAAGCTCTTTATGGTTACCTGTTTCAACAATTCTGCCCTCATTCATAACGAGGATTTTATCAGCCTTTCTGATAGTGGAAAGTCTGTGGGCAATAACGAAGTTAGTTCTGCCCTGCATAAGATTTTGCATTGCCTGCTGAATCTGCATTTCTGTTCTTGTGTCAACACTTGAAGTAGCTTCGTCAAGAATAAGAATATCAGGTGATGCAAGGAATGCTCTCGCGATAGTGATAAGCTGTCTCTGTCCTACACTGAGGTTTGCACCGTCTTCTTCGAGCATTGTATCGTAGCCGTCAGGAAGAAGTGACACGAAACGGTCAACCTTTGCAGCTTTTGCAGCCTTGAGGAAATCTTCTTCTGTAGCTTTTTCGTTGCCGTACATAATATTTTCTTTCACGGTACCCTCAAACAGCCATGTGTCCTGAAGCACCATGCCCATAACACTGCGAAGATTCTTACGGGAGATATCTCTGATGTCAACATCGTCAACCTTAATATGACCTGACTTGATTTCATAGAATCTCATCAGCAGGTTAACGATAGTTGTCTTACCTGCACCTGTGGGCCCCACAATAGCAACAAGCTCACCCTTATTGACTTTAAGGTTGAAGTTTTCGATAAGAGGCTTTTCAGGCAGATATGAAAACTCAACATCTTTAAATTCGATACTGCTGCCCTTTTCGATTTCAGTAACAGCTGTGTCATCGGTTTCTTCCTCTGCCTCGAGGATATTGAAAACTCGCTCTGCACTTGCAAGAGAAGACTGAAGATTGTTAGCAATGTTACTAAGATCAACTATAGGCTGCATAACAAGCTTTGTATAAGCAATAAATACAGTGATAGTACTTACTGTCTGCTCGCCTTTAATAATAAGATAACCGCCGATAACACAAATAATCACATAACCTGCATTATTTGCAAAATTTATAAGAGGGCTGAGAATACCCGACAAGAACTGAGCTTTTCTGCCGGACTCGCAGAGCGCCTCGTTTACTTCATCAAATTCTTCAATTGCTTTTTTTTCGTGGCCGTATGCCTTGACAATTTTGTGGCCTGTGAACATTTCTTCAATATGTCCGTTGACATCACCTGTCACTTTCCACTGTTTGCGGAAGTAAACCTTTGAAAATCTAAGAATTGTTGTTGCTATAATCAGACAAATGGGGAAAGGCATCAGTGATGCAAGTGACAAGGTGGTGCTATAATAAATCATTATTGCGAGCACACCCACAAAGGTAACAACACTTGTGATTATCTGTAATAAGCTGTTCTGAAGAGTGTTGTTGATATTGTCGATATCATTGGTGATGCGTGAAAGAATATCACCTTTATTATGTGCATCAAAATATGACAAAGGAAGTCTTGATAACTTATGATTGATTTCTCGGCGAAGCTTCGTAATAAGATTCTGTACCACACCTGCCATAACATAGTGCTGTATAAAACCGAAAAGTGAGCTGCCGACATAGACAACAAGAATTGTCAGAAGTATTGAATAGATTGACGAGAAATCCATTGTACCCGTTGTAAGCTTATTTTTAACCTGAACATCGAGCACGTCGATAATATCACCGAGATAGTTAGGGCCGAGTATTGACAGCAATGAGCTGACACAGGCACAGATTATGGTTACGATAACAGCAAGCTCTCTGCCTTTAAGCAATGAGAGAAGCTTTTTAGCTGTAGCCATAAAATTTGCCGGTTTTTCTTTGCTGTTTTTTGACGGGTCACGGTATGCCGCATATTTATCGGCTTTCATTGACTTTCTTTTATCTTTTATGTCTTTAATTTTCATGCTGCACCTCCTCAGTCATCTGAGAATGGTAAATTTCGCGGTAAACTTCACAGCTTTCCATAAGCTCGCTGTGTTTACCTATACCGACTATTCTGCCCTCATCGAGAACAACAATCTTGTCAGCATCCATAATGGTACCCACGCGCTGAGCAACTATAAGCACAGTTGCATCGATATTATCTTTGATTGCCTTGCGCAAGATTGCATCGGTCTTGAAGTCGAGAGCTGAGAAGCTGTCATCGAAGATATATACATCGGCGTTTCTTACAAGAGCTCTTGCGATGCAGAGTCTCTGCTTCTGACCGCCTGAAAGGTTGGTACCGTTCTGGCTGATCATCGAATCCATACCCTCGGGAAGTTTATCTACAAATTCAGCACTCTGTGAAATTTCAAGAGCACGTCTGAGCTGTTCGTCGGTTGCATTTTCGTCACCGTAAAGGAGATTTTCTCTAACACTGCCGCTGAAAAGCATAGCTTTCTGAGGCACAAAGGCAATATCTTTATGAAATTCATCCTGATTTAAGTTTCTGATATCCTTGCCACCGAAGAGAATCTGTCCTTTGTTGACATCGTAAAATCTCATAATAAGATTTGCGATTGTTGATTTACCGCTGCCTGTTGAGCCGATAAATGCTGTTACCTTGCCTTTTTCAGCTGTGAATGAAATATCGCTGAGCACATAGCTTTCTGCTTCGTTATAACCGAAGGATACATTTTTAAACTCCACTGTACCTCTTAAGTTTTCGTCAATCTTCTCAGCTTCTTCAGGATCTTTGACAGAGGGAATTATATCAAGAACTTCTGTAATACGTGCCGCCGAAATTTTAGCTCTGGGCACAATAACAAACATCGCAGCTGTCATAGTTACGGCAGAAACAATCATAATCATATAAATAACAAATGCCTGCAGGTCACCGATAGCTGACATAAGCTTATCCGCCTCGGTTACGGGGTCCATTGTATTGAAATTGTTTGCTGCAATAAGAATAAGACAGTCAAGAGCGATAATTATAAGCACTATGCAGATAGGAATAAGCACCGAC
Organism: Acutalibacteraceae bacterium; assembly: GCA_045660525.1. Taxonomy (GTDB): domain Bacteria; phylum Bacillota; class Clostridia; order Oscillospirales; family Acutalibacteraceae; genus UBA6857. The sequence goes on from JAZRDY010000120.1 coordinate 5,397, forward strand.
ATCATACGCTGGAATTTAAGTGTAAGTCCGGAAAGAGCTTCGTTTCTTTCATCAAAGCGGGCATCTTCTTTTTCTGTGCGGTTAAATGCTCTGATAACTCGGATACCGCTGAGCTTTTCTCTTATAAAGCGGTTAACAGAGTCCACAAGCTTCTGTCTTTTTCTGAATATAGGAATAACAAATCTGATTACAAGAGCAGCAATAATACCGATAATAGGAATAACCGCAAAAATTACTGTTGCAAGCTTCGGATTAAGTATAAATGACATTATAACACCGCCCACAAGCATAATGGGCACAGAGATAATCATACGAAGACAAGTGAGCACAAAGTCTTGTATAACTCTGACGTCATTAGTACAGCGGGTAATGAGTGAGGGTGTGCCGACTTTGTCGATATCCCTTTGAGACAACGACTCAACCTTAAGGAAAATTTCACGGCGCAGCATTTTGCCGTAAAGAGCTGAGGTCTTGCTCGAAAAGTAGCTGTTGCACACAGCAATAAGCACACCTAAAGCCGAAATACCCATCATAACAAGGCCGACTTTTTTTATGTAATCTATATCTCCGTAAGCGATACCGTTGTTGATAATCGACGACATAAGCATAGGCAAAGTAAGGTTGCTTATCTGCGATAATACCGCAAAAATCATAGCCGCAATTACGGGCTTTTTTATATGTTTTAAATGCTTCATTAACTGTTTCAAAATAACGTCCTCCTGAAAATAAGCATAAAACGACAATTATGAAGTATTATAGCAAACCAATATGAATAATGTGTAAACCAACAATAAATATCATCGTTTTTATGTTGTTTTATCGCAATTATGTTTATATATTTTCCTTTTTCGCCTTGCTGTAATCAGCCGTATTCCCAGCGCAAATAAATCAGCAACAAATAAAAGCGTGTATCGTTTCGCCGACACACGCTTTTTATCTTTTAAGCTTTTATTTAATAAATTTCTCTATAAACAAGTTAATTTTCTTCTCGTATCCGTCTTTGTCCAGATAATAGCTGTCTGCGTGACCTGCACCCGGTACCACCATTTTATCTTTATAAGGTGCACTGCAAGCATCAAAAAGCTCGTGTACCATATATGTGGGCACAAACTTATCCGCGCCGCCGTGAACAAACAGCATCGGTATTTTAGCTCTTGATACCGCCTCAAGAGCATTGGTATCATTTTGGAAATCATACCCTGCCCTGCTTTTATTCATCGCACAAAGTATAGGTACAACGGGGTTTTCAGGTGCGCCCCAACACTTCAGCTTATATTTAAACTCATCAAGTGCACTTGTAAAACCGCAATCCGCAATAGTGAAGCGTACATTCGCAGGCAGATTTTCATTGCCTGTCATCAGCATAACAGTGGTACTGCCCATAGATATGCCATGAAGAATAATCTGAATATCTTCGCCAAAATTTTCTTTCATATAGCCGAGCCAATTCATAGCATCTGCAGACTCAAAAGAACTGAATCCGATATACTGTCCGTCACTTTCACCTGCACACTGATGATCAACAATAAACATATTATAGCCTAACTGTCTGACATAATAGTCAACATACCAACACCATTCAGCCTTACCTTCGTATCTGTAGCCGTGTGAGCAAAAAACATAAATATCGCTCTGTTTCTCAGGCTTTACGTGATACGCAACTACTCTGTGTCCTCTGTCATTAACCATAAAATGTCTTTCATAGCCATAATCCTCAAGGGCTTGTTTGCTCTGCTTATGTCTTGTCTCCTTGTCAGACGGCTTCTCCATACCGCCACTCATAAATTTTCCGAAGCCTGAAGGCATCTTTATTTCTTTATATATAAGAAATCGGTAAAGGGCTTCATTTCCGAGAGCCAATACACCTGTGCCTGCTGCAAGTGCTCCGCCTAAAAATAAAAGTGATTTTTTCATAAACTTTCTCCCTTCTTATAGTTATGAATGTAGCGTCGCCCCACGGGCGCCTTTTTGAAAAGTTTATGCTTTTATCAAGCAGGCCATGCGCCTGCACTACAACTCCTAACTCCTCACTTCTAACTCCTAACTTAAAAAGGGCCGTCATAAGACAGCCCTTAATTTGGTTTAGTTAGTTTTGAAATTAAGCATATGTAATTTCGTAAACTGTGTCCATGTTACCTTCGATACCGATTGTAGCCTTAACAACTGATACTGAACCTGTACCTGAACCACCGAGGGGAAGGTAGCAATGAAGCTTAACAAGTCTGCCCTGGCCGTCAACAGTAGCTTCTACTTCTGCACCGGGATATGTCATGTCAGCCTTTGTGATCTTGATGGGGTTGATATCAAGTGTGCCGAGATCGAGGGGATCCATAGCGCCCTTGTGGTATGTGGGTTCTGAAACGTTGCTTGTACCGTCGAATACTGATGTTTCTGATACAAACTTAATCTTCATTGTGTAACCGCCGTCAGCATTAGCTGTAGCTGTAGCTTCTGCAAGACCTGCAGCCTGAACTTCTGCATTTCTGCCGTTGGGAAGCATCTTGTGTGAAACGTATCTGTTAGGATCGTTTACATCAACACCGTTTTCGAATGTGAATTCTTCTGTTGATGAAGTAATGAACTTCTGGATAACACCGTTTACGATGCCTTCAACAGCTGCGGGAAGGTCCTTAGCCTTAACGTCGATAGCTTCTGTCTTCTTGAGTGTTACCTTACCTGTGTAAGCTTTGTAATCGTTAACAGCCTTGTTGTAAGCTGCTGCGATTTCTTCCTTGCTTGAGGGAACTGCTGCTGTGCTGCCGCTGTCGCCTGCGGGAGCTTCTGTTGCATCATCACCTGCGGGAGCTTCTGTTGTGTCGTTTGAGGGAGCCTGTGTAGGAGCCTGTGTGGGAGCCTGTGTTACAGGAGCCTGAGTTGCGGGCTGCTGAACTGATGCACCGGCATTAACTGCGCCGCCGTTAACATCTACTGTACCAGCAATTTCGATTTTGATGCCTTTTGATGCGCCAAGACCGTAGCCGCTTAAGAAAACGATAAGAGCTACAAGGATAATAGCAACAACCTTAATTTCTTTTTTCATGGTTATAATAACCCCTTTCAAAAAATTTGCGTTCTTACTAAAACGCTTTACCGTAATAATGGCTGGTCTTAACACCTAGTCATTTACCTAATAAAGGTACAATATTTTGCCCAAAAAGTCAAGTGCTTTTTTCTATTTAGTGTAAACTTTTATCCTTTTTATGAACAAAATCGCAAAAATCGACTTTTTGCACAAATCTTACAAATTAAAATGTGCATTTCGACGAACTGCATTATCATTGCAGTTTTATCAAAACCGCAAATATTTTATATATTTACATTTTAATGCTTTTTTGCTATTGTTTTTCTATGTTGAATAGTGTATTCTATAATGGTAACTCTATAATTGCAGAAAGGAGACTCGGCAATGAAGAAAATTATTGACGTGACAGGTATGCACTGCACTCACTGCTCAAAATCCGTTGCAGATGCTCTTGCAGCTATCGACGGTGTTACAAAAGCGAAAGCCGACCACGAAAAATCTATAGTAACCGTTACTATGAAAAATGAAGTGGACGATAAAATCTTAATTGAAACTATCGAAGGCCTCGGCTTCACTCCCGGAGAAATCACCATCAAAGAGGGATTTTTCGGTTAAATCAGCTCTGCGCAACTGCCTATGGATTATATCAGAAGTATAATCGGCAGCCGCGAAATCTGATACTGCATAAAAAAGGTAATTATTTTACAATTTGTATAAAGGAGAATAAAAATGGCAAAAGAAAAAGTCAAAAAGGAAAAGCCCGTTAACGAGCATCCTAACAAAATCGGCGTTAAAGAAGCGGCAGGGTACACCATAGCCGAAGCAGGAAATATGTTTAACCTGACATATATTTCCAGCTATCTTAAAATCTTTATGACCGACGTGCTTAAGATTGCTCCTGCAAAGGCAGGTCTTATGTTCATCATCACCCGTCTCTGGGACTGTATCAACGACCCTATCTGGGGCGCTATGGTTGCAAAGAGACCTCCCTCAAAAGACGGCAAATTCAGACCTTACCTCAAATGGGTTGCACTGCCTCTCGGTCTTTCAACAATTCTGTGCTTCGTACCCTATGACAGACTCACCTCAAATACAACTATACTTCTTATCATCTGTTACATAGCTTATATTTTCTATGGTATGATGTATACGGGTATGAATATTCCCTTCGGCTCACTTGCAAGTGTTATTACCGACGACCCCAACGGAAGAAACCTTCTTTCAACCTTCCGTTCAATCGGTTCAGGTATCGGCGGTGCCGTTGTATCACTGATTGCGCCAATGGTTATTTATACAGCCAAAAAGACTCAGGGTCCCGACGGCAATCTCGTAGATGTAATTGACCAGACAACAGGCAAGGTTGTAGAAATTGCCGACGGTAATAAGATGTTCATCTTCGGTCTTATTATGGGTATCCTTTCAATCGTATTCTATCTCTGGGGCTTCAAGACCACAAAAGAGAGAGTACCCTCAGAAGCAGAGCCTCAGATGGATTTCAAGAAAACCTATCTCGGTCTTCTCAAATCAAGACCTTTTGTAACTGTTGCTCTTGCAGGTGTGCTCATCAGCGGTCAGCTTCAGTTCAACTCATTCAATGCTTATCTTTATAAAAACTACTTCACCAACACAGGCCTGAGCATCCTCGGCACAATCTGCAACTATCTTCCTATGGTTTGCCTTGTGCTTTTCACACCGAAGCTTTCAGCTAAATTCGGCAAGAAAGAGCTTTGCGGTAAGTTCTCAATCATTTCGGCTTTCGCGTCAGTTGCACTTGCAATCTGTGCAAACAACCAGAGCATCATTGACAAGCTCAACCCCGAAACAGGCATCTTCCCTGCATGGATGTTTATGGCTGCACTTCTTCTCATCGGCTTCGGTTATACTTTCGTAAGCCTTACCTGTTGGGCAGTTGTAATGGACGTTATTGACTATCAGGAATACACCACAGGTCTGAGAAACGAAAGTGCTGTATATGCTGTTTACACATTCTCACGTAAGCTTGGTCAGACAATTGCTGACGGCGCAGGTCTTTTCCTTCTTCAGTGGGCAAAATATGACAGTGAGACAGCAGGCAACGGTTTCATCACAGAAAACGGCACAAGTAAGAAGATTATGCTTATCTGCACAATTATTCCTGCTATTGTTTACACA
>JAZRDY010000121.1:0-2604 GCA_045660525.1 Acutalibacteraceae bacterium
TCAAGGCACTCTTCAAGAGGAGCAGTGAGCGGATGGTGCATTGCAACATACTCACCGAGTTCTTCGTCCCAATCGAAGAAGGGGAACTCAACAACCCAGAGAAGATTATATTTATCCTGAGGAATGATGTCGAGCTTCTTAGCGACTGTCTGACGAAGTGCACCGAGTACGCTGAGAGTTGTGTTTGTCTTATCTGCAACGATAAGGATAACGTCACCGTTTTCTGCACCACACTTAGCCATAATTGCTTTCATTTCGTCTTCTGTCATAAACTTAGCAAAGGATGAAGCAATTGTGCCGTCCTCGCCTATTCTTGCCCATGCAAGACCCTTGGCACCGATACCTCTTACAAACTCTGTGAGCTTGTCAACTTCTTTTCTTGTAAGTGTGTTGAAGGCATTCTTAGCTGTGATAGCAGCAACCTTGCCGCCGTTTTCGAGAGCACCTGTGAATACACCGAAGCCACAGTTCTTAACCTCTTCACCGATGTCTGTGATTTCCATAGCATATCTTGTATCAGGCTTGTCTGAGCCGTAACGCTCCATAGCCTCTTTGTATGTCAGTCTAGGAAGGGGTGCGTCAATATCAACACCGATAGCTTCCTTGAATACTCTCTTCATAAAGCCTTCGATAAGAGCGAGAATGTCTTCCATTTCGATGAAGCTCATTTCAACGTCTATCTGTGTAAATTCAGGCTGACGGTCTGCGCGAAGGTCCTCGTCGCGGAAGCAACGTGCAATCTGCATATATCTGTCGAAGCCTGCAACCATTGAAAGCTGTTTGTAAAGCTGAGGTGACTGGGGAAGAGCATAGAATGAACCCTTGTGAATTCTTGAGGGTACAAGGAAGTCGCGTGCGCCCTCGGGAGTTGACTTAACAAGGATAGGTGTTTCGATTTCGATAAAGCCGTTATCATCAAAATAGTCACGGATAATCTTTGTGATTTTGTGACGCATAAGAATGTTCTTTTGAAGATCAGGGCGACGAAGGTCAAGATAGCGGTACTTAAGTCTTGTAAGCTCTGATGTCTGGCAGTTTTCGATAATCTCGAAAGGAGGTGTTTCACTCTTGCCGAGAATGCGAAGATCTGTAACGAAAATTTCAACCTCACCTGTGGGGATTTCCATATTCTTTGAGCTTCTCTCGCGTACTGTGCCCTTAGCCATAAGCACATATTCGCTTCTGACTGTGAATGCCTTGTCGAAAATTTCTTTTGCTGTTGTATCGTCAAAAGCAAGCTGAACGATGCCTGTTCTGTCACGAAGGTCAACGAAGATAAGAGCACCGAGGTCTCTCTGTCTCTGCACCCAACCGGCAACTACAACCTCTCTGCCGCAATCTTTTGCTGTGAAAGTGCCGCAGTAATCTGTTCTTTTAAGTCCTGTCATAAAATCCATAACTGTATATTTCCTTTCTATTGATAAATTACATTAATGAGCTGATATCGAGTCCTTCAACCTCAAAACCCTTAAGTGAGTCGTTGATTGAAAGACGCATAATTTCTTCTGCGATGTCGTCGATGTTCATTTCGGTTTCGCTGCCGTCTGCCATATTCTTGACTTTGGCAACGCCTGCTTCGATTTCGCTGTCACCGAGCACAACTGTGTAAGCTGCACCGATTTTGTTAGCGTACTTCATCTGTGCCTTGACACTTCTGCCAACAATGTCAAACTGAGCATGCATACCGTTACCTCTGACATCTGAAGCTATCTGTGAAGCCTTGAGAGTTGCATTCTCGCCCATTGAAGCGATATAGAGGTCGCACTTTGCTTCGGGCGGGAATTCGATACCCTGAGCTTCCATAAGCATAAGAAGTCTTTCCATACCCATTGCAAAGCCGAGTGCGGGTGTGTGGTTACCGCCGATTTCTTCAACAAGGCCGTCATATCTGCCACCACCGCAAACTGTACCCTGAGCACCGATTTCAGTTGAAACGAACTCGAATACAGTCTTGGTGTAGTAGTCGAGACCGCGAACGATTGAGGGGTTAACCTCATAGGGAATATTCATAGCATCGAGATACTGCTGAGTCTTTTTGAAGTGGTCGTCGCACTCACCGCAGAGATAATCTGTCACCTTGGGAGCATCCTTTGCAATTTCTGAGCAAACGGGGCTCTTGCAGTCAAGGATACGCATAGGATTGCGCTCGAGTCTGCCAAGGCAGGTTGCGCAAAGGTCGTCTTTCTTGCTCTCGAAGTATTCCTGAAGTGCCTTATGATAATTCTTTCTGCATTCGGGGCAACCGATTGAGTTAATCTGAATTTTAAGATTCTTCACGTCAAGGAAAGCGAAGATGTCATTTACAAGTGAGATAAGCTCAGCATCAGCAGCAGGTGAAGCGGTACCGAAGCACTCGCAACCGAACTGATGGAACTCACGGAGTCTGCCTGCCTGAGGCTTTTCGTATCTGTAGCAGGAAATGAGGTAGCAGACCTTCTGGGGCTGAGCCTCATTGAAAAGACCGTGCTCGATATATGAACGAACCACGCCTGCAGTACCCTCAGGGCGAAGTGTGATTGAGCGACCGCCCTTATCCTCGAAGGTGTACATTTCTTTCTGCACAACGTCGGTGGTATCGCCTACACCTCTCTGGAAAAGTTCTGT
>JAZRDY010000122.1:0-23586 GCA_045660525.1 Acutalibacteraceae bacterium
ATCATTTCCGCTGCCTTGTCAACAAGGTTGTGGTCATAACCCTTAAGTCTGATACGCATCTTTTCCTTAACTGCCATTATTGTTTGCCTCCTAATGATAATTAGCGGCGGTGCTTTTTGAATACTCGTCCGGGTGTTTTCAACCCTTCCATTAAAAAACCGGAAACATATTCATATTTCCGGTAAAGCTCAAATAAGCACAGTTCACCCATTACACTGTTTAGTCCGAAAGAGCGCATAATGCCCCCCGACCTAACGCAAGAAACAGCGTTGAAAGTGAATATAGACCGCCCGGTTTTAAATCGGACATACTCGGCGGAAATTCCCTGCCTCCAAGGGCAGCCACCTCCCGCGTCATCGCATATCATTGTGGTCTGTTAAGACGCAGTTATACCCAAACTGCCTTAACATACTCCCGTATTATACAATATGTATTTTGAAATGTCAACAATTTTTTGAAAAAAAGTTTGTGAAAAATGCAGATTTTCAATTTGTTCATAAACCGCCCGAAAACCCAGTGTTTATAAGGGTTGCAGTGTATTATAAAGCTTTATCACTTTGCCGTTTTAACGGTTTAAAACGTATGCAAACACCCGAGAAGGTGTGTCAAATCCAAAATGCGTATTTTTATAGCTTTTTTATCACTGTTCAATCTGATGTAACTTGCAGGCGGCTCCATGGCCGAAGCAAGCTTCGGCCCGGCTATGCAATCGCCGCAAATCGCCCTCAGGCGATTTGATGGAGCCGCCGCCCACCCTCTTCATCCCACTGCAAAAGAAAAAAAGAGACTGCACATCAAGATGCAATCTCCTGTCGTTTTCTATTATCAGTGCAATAACTTTAAGTATCATACGGCATAAGTCCTGCCCAGCCGAACATTCCTGTCTGTCTGTAAACCTTGTCTTTTGTGACAGGCTTCATCAGTGTCCCTGTTTCGTGAGGATAAATCAGCATCTGTATCTTGCCGATAATAGGGAAAAACAGCGGAATCAGGATTTTGAATGAACCCATATCCCATGCAAAAAAAGCGAAAAGCATACAATTAAAAAATACGGGGTCCCAGAAATTGGGATAGCTGACGATAAAGTTTGATACGCGGCGAAGCTCTCTCAGGGTAATCTGATCCTTCATCGATAACTGATCTTCCATACCGTAAATGCCTTGCTGATAAGCTTCTATATTATAGTATATGCCCCAACCGTCATACTCAGGCAACGTACCGACGGATACACCCTCATCCGGAGGCAGAGTATAAACACCCACCTTGAGATCCTGATCGGTAAGGTTTTCTACATAGATCCAGGTGTGTCCTGCACCATGGATATCAGACTTATCATAGAACACGTAAATGTCAGCAACAATATCATTATCCTGTAAAGGTTTGCTTTCTTCAGGTTTTGCAGGCTCTGTGGGTTCGGTGGTTTCTTCATCAGGTACAGATAAATCTTCATCCGGCTGAGCAGTTTCATCTTCGGCGATTGTAACTTTTTCCTGCTGAATTATTTCGTCAGAGATTATATCTGCATCTGTAGCAAATGCAAGAGGTACAGATGTGAAGCAGATAATCACCGCAAGCATAAGGCTCAGTATTTTCTTTGTCATTGTCATATTTAAGTTTGTCCTTTCAAAATCAATCATATTCTGCCGAGACTTTTAAGAGTCGCAGGAACAAGGTAACCGTTTGCCCCTGAACCTACTTGTCTGTAAGCCTGATCCATATTAACACCTTTCATATTCACATTTCTCAACGGTGTCTTTAATTTTATCTGAAGAGTACCAAGAGGCGGCCACACAAGATGTATCAGCTTATTCCCCCTGCTACAACCGGCATTCCATATTTTAAAAGCAAAATACATACAATTAAATATGGGATCCCAATGATTCGGAAAATTTATAAGTGCATCGGATACATCCTTCACTTTTTCCGCTGTCAACTGATCTTTCAGACAAATCTGATTTTCCATACCATAAACCGTCTGCGTATAAGCTTCCACATTATAATAGATACCAAAGCCGTCTTTTCTCGCAAAAACGCCTACTGACATACCTTTCTTTGCAGGTATAGTATAATAACCTACCTTCATAGGCTTGTTAGTTAAATTTTCAATATAAACCCACATATGCCCGATGGGATGAATATCAGTTTCCATCACAAATATATAATAATTAGCAACTATCTTATCGTCCGACGCTTCCTTACTTCCGGCAGCCAAAGCCATAGGCGCCATAGAAAAACACATAATAACAGCCATTATCAGACACAACAATTTTTTTGCAAGTTTCATAATTGCTTTCTCCTTTTATTTTCTGATTATAAGACTACACCTTTTTTTAGTTTCTGTCAACACTGTCTGTTGCTCACTTTATAATCTCAACGATTTTTTCAACACATTCCTCAGCGGTAAGACCCTCACAGTTAACCTTCACGTCTGCATACTTATTATATAAGGGTTCTCTTTCATCATAAAGAGCAGCCAGAGACTCTCCGTTTTTCATAGCTACGCCTCTTGTTTTTATATTGCCTATGCGCTTTTCAATTTCGCCGAGAGAAAGCTCAAGATAAACCGTAATGCCGTCTTTTTTCAGATGAGCCATTGCCCCCTCGCCATAAACAGCACTGCCGCCTGTTGCAACAACACATGAACGGTAATTCTGTGCACAGATAATATCGTTTTCTATTTTAAGAAAAGCATCCGTACCTTCTCTTTCTATTATATCACTGAGAGTACAGCCGCAACCCGACTGAATAGCAAGGTCCGTATCAACAAAATCTTTCAGCAGTGATTTCGCAAGAAGCACACCTATTGTGCTTTTACCTGCAGCCGGCATACCTATAAGAATAATATTGCTTTTCATCATCTCACCTCTTTAATATAATAGCACATTTTAAAATTTCTTTCAATAAAAGTTAAAAACACCCGGGGAGAAAACCGAGTGCTTTTAAAAGGAGAAAATATGAAGAAAACATTATAGTGGAGTAAGCATTTTAAGTCGAGAGCTTTTCGCTCTCAGTGGTACTCTCTCTTGAGTACGTGCATATAATACACTATGAAAAATAAAAAATCAAGTGTTTTTTTACAAAAAAATCCCAAAAATCATCGTTTCTACCCTTTGGTCAAAATGTGAGAACTTCGTGTTTTGATTTTGTGCAAAATGACGAATGATATGTTTAATTTACATTTTAAACTTGATATTGACATAATGGTAATAATTTTGATATAATAGTTAGCGAATTTATTAATGTTTAAACAGGAGGGTTATTTATGCCCCACTATATTCCTGAGGACTACAAGCCTCATCTGTCACTTCGCGACACAGAAATTGCTATAAAAAAAGTAAAAGACTTCTTTGAAAGAGATTTAGCTATTGAGCTGAACCTCACAAGAGTTTCTGCTCCTTTATTCGTTGACACTGAAAGCGGTCTCAACGACAACCTCAACGGTACAGAAAGACCTGTATCATTTGACATATTCAGCGGCAAGCATTTTGAGATAGTTCACTCACTTGCTAAGTGGAAACGTTTCGCTCTTAAAATGTACGGTTTTGGCGAGGGCGAAGGTCTTTACACCGATATGAACGCCCTTCGCCGTGACGAGGATACCGACAATATTCATTCTATCTTTGTTGACCAGTGGGACTGGGAAAAAATCATCAGCAAAGAAGACAGAACAGAGTACACTCTCAAAAAGACAGTAAAGCTTATCTATGCTGCACTTCGTCACACTGAGTATTACATAACAAAAGAATACAACTTCATCGGTTCACTTCTTCCCGAAAGAATAACATTCATCACCTCAGATGAGCTTGAGGAAAGATATCCCGATCTCAGCCGCAAAGAGCGCGAGTACGCTGCCGTAAAAGAACACGGTGCAATTTTCCTTATGAAGATCGGCACCAAGCTCAAAGACGGTAAGCCCCACGACGGCAGAGCTCCCGACTATGACGACTGGACTCTCAACGGTGACATTATCGTTTACTATCCGGTTCTCGATATTGCACTTGAACTTTCTTCAATGGGCATTCGTGTCGACGAGGAAGCTATGGAAAGACAGCTTAAAGAAAGCGGTTGCGAAGACAGAAAGTCACTTCCTTTCCACAAAGCACTTCTCAGCGGCGAGCTCCCCTACACAATCGGTGGCGGTATCGGTCAGTCAAGAATGTGTATGTTCTTCCTGAGAAAAGCGCACATAGGCGAAGTGCAGTCATCATATTGGGATGAGGAAACTATCAAGTATTGCAAAGAACACGGCGCAGAGCTTCTGTAAGTGCAGAACGCAGAGTGCAGAGTGCATAACGGCGACAAACTTAAGGCGAGTAGGTTAACCCCTGCCCGCCTTTTTTTATTTTTATCAGGTACGCGGGCCGGTTTGTGCGGGAGGTCGACAGGCGGCTCCATACACGAACGAAGTTCGTGTCGATGACGCAGTCATCGTAAATCGCAACGCGATTTAATGGAGCCGCCCACCCGAAAGGCTGGTTGTTGATGTTCCTGGTGGGGTGTGGTATAACGAGAACAATAACGGAGCGTGATTGTATGTTTCCAACAGAATTAGATAATGCAAAAGTGTTATATTATACTCCGAGAGGTAACTACGGGACAATTACAGAACTCAACGGAGAAGTTACTGATTACTATCATTATCTTGCAATATGTGCATATCCCGATGATAATAACTACTATTTATTTTGTTGTAATAAGAATTATGACGTAGTTAGTGATTGGGTGGACAGTAGCGTAGAGAATTGTATGAAAGTTGCAGTTTCGTCCTATAAAGAAAATATCCAATGGATTAAACTCTGACCAATAACTTCCAATTTAACAAACAAAAAGTAGCAGACCGAAATCTGCTACTTTATCTTTTTATTATCGCTCGCTGCATCGTCGCTGAAGCGCCACCTGCGGTGGATGAAGCGAAGCGAGGATGGCGCAGCGGTCAAAATTCATAGGCGCTCCAAGCCGTAATGGATTTTGGGAACCGCAAGAGCAAGGGCATTACTTTTTCCTGGCGCGGAAAAAGCAATCAAAAATGCGCTGATGTTTTCACTTTTTTATATCCTCTCCATTGCTGTGGAGTTCATCGCAAACCTCAGCACGTTCATTGCTGTTCTCTGCATCTCACCAAGGGTGATACCCTCTTTTTTGCCGTATGTCTTAAGCAGTGTGCCGTCAGGTTTTCTGAAAATTACAACTCTACCGCCGCCGGGCATAAGCACGTCTACCTGTGCTCTTACTCTGTATGCCTGATCGCACATTTCAGGGAATTCCTGGCTCTTGGATTTTCTCATCCACCAGTCGGTCATAACATTGCCCTCATATCCCCACTCTTCTCTGAGGATCATCGTGCAAAGCTCGTAATTATAGTGACCCCATACACCGTTGATAAGGTTGTATGATGTCATAATATTTTTAGGCTGTGACTCTTTTACGCAAATTTCAAAGCCTCTGAGGTAAATCTGACGGAGTGCTCTCTCTGAAAGTCTTGAGTCGTTGCCGTTACGGTTAAATTCCTGATTGTTACAAGCATAGTGTTTTGGACAAGCACTTCTGCCGTTCGCCTGCACACCTCTTACATAAGCCGCAGCCATCTTACCGCTGAGATAGGGGTCTTCTGAGAAATACTCGAAGTTTCTGCCGCAAAGAGGACTTCTGTGGATGTTCATACCGGGTGCAAGAAGAATGTCTGTACCCTTATCTGCCATTTCGTCACCCTCTTTAAGCATAAGCTCTTCAACTAATTTCTCGTCAAAGGTACTTGCAAGAAGTGTGCCGATAGGCATAAGTGAACAGCAGGCTGAAAGTCTGATACCTGAGGGGCCGTCTGTTGTAATACATCCGGGAATACCCTTTTTGCGAAGCGAGGGAAGCACACCTCCGAATGCGCCCGCATTACCGAGCGCACCCAAGGGACTGTTCATTTTATAGTCACCGCGTGAAATTGCTTCAAGCTCTTTAAGACTAAGCTGTGCCACGAAATCTTCCATTGACACCTTGCCGTTTTTAACATCGATGAGCTTATAGCCCTTGTCGCCTGTCATAGGAATATCCTTGGGCAGACCCTCGAGGATGATTTTCTTAAGGTCATACTGCTTTTTGAAAGCCTTTTCTTTCACTGCCTTGTATTCGCCGTTTTCTTTAACAGCCTTGATGATATCAAAATCTGCTCTGGGAGCCGCTGTCTGTCTGTGCTGACGATAGAGTGTATTTTCTTCGCTGGTCCAGGATGCGACCTTGACTGCATCTCTTACATTGTCGCCGAGAGCGAAGCCGTACTCGCCCTTTTCAATAACATAAGCTGATTTAAAACCTGTCTTACCGCTATCGTCATAGCTTGCAAGGTCATACATAGCAATATTCATAGTCAGCTCTTCGCTCTCACCTGCTGAAAGCACTGCTGTCTTATTGAATGCTACAAGCTCACGGTATGGGTTACCGAGCACACCGCAGGGTTTTTCTGCATAAACCTGAGGTGCATAACGTGAGGGTACACTGCCGATATTAGTCACCTTGCATTTAAGTGTGAAACCATCGTCTGTTTTATCAAGTGAAACAAACTCTGTTTTGAACTCACTATAGCTAAGACCAAACCCGAAGGGGTACTGAACATCGTTTTTGTTGAAAGTTTCAAAATATCTGTAACCTACATAGATATCCTCTGTGTAGTTGTTAAATTCCTTATTACCGAAATCTTTAGCACTGGGGAAGCTGTCATAGGTTTTTGCAACAGTTGCGCTGAGCTTGCCTGAGGGTGAAACCTTACCTGAAAGCAGGTCTGCCACAGCATTACCGCTTTCCATACCACCCTGCCATACAATCATAGCAGCAGAAATCTTATTGCCGTATTTTTCCATCCAGCTGAGATCCATAATACAGCCAATATTGAGAAGTACAACTGTCTTATCAAACACAGCAGTTACCTTATCCATAAGCTCGAGCTCTTCGTCTGTTATGTAATAGCTACCCTTTTCAAGGACGTTTTCTCTGTCTTCACCGCTTGAACGGCCGATAACAACAACTGCATAATCTGAGTTTTCTGCAGCCTTTTTCGCTGTTTTTTCATAAAGGGGCATTTCCGGGTAAAATCTTGGCCACTGACCCCATATTCCGTGATTGATGGGATTTTCTTCGCACCATTCGCTGTAAATTTCAGCGAGCTTTTCATTAAGCTCGAGATTTTCGCAGTTTTTTATACCCTGAATAAGATCAACAGCATAAGGCTTATTTACGTCACCGCCTGAGCCGTAGCCTGTGAAGAACCAATCTTTCTGCACTCTACCGAAAAGTGAAACCTTGCCGTCTTTTTTTAAGGGCAATGTTCCGTCATTTTTTAATAAAACTGCACCCTGAGCTGCAACGCTTCTCAGAAGCTCAGGCATACCAGGGGTAATAACCTTAGGTGCTTTGCTTCTCTGATTTTCCGCCTGAGACAGTCCGGTGAATACACCGACAACACTGCCTACAGCTGAAACAACCGTGTCTTTGATACTCATTTGTTTTATCTCCTTATATCTTTTTATTTTCGTTTGATGTAACGGTGAGGGTTGTGGCTCCGTCGCCGTTTACGGCGCGAGGATGCCTGCGGCATCCTCGAAAAGCACTTGAAGTGCTTTCACGGAGCCACCCCTTCAGATTTAATTGAAACGTCAATTTACAATCAATCTATTTCTAAGATTTTTTTCGCTTTATGTCTGTTCAGCTCGTGAACTATAACCGAAATGCAGATAATGCCTACAGCAAGCCCTGCCGCAATCTGCAAAGTCTCACTGAGAGTTGTATCAAACTTTTCGGCATCACCTATAACAAAATAATATGTTGTGTAATACAACTTTCCGCCGGGAACCAGAGGAATAACCGAACAAGCAAGAATAGGTGTGGCCGGAGCTTTCACCAAGCGAGCCATAACCTCAGCATAAGCTGTCACAAACAGTGCCGGAAAGAAATTCTGCAGAAAAATTCTGTCAAAATAATAGCAGCACACCACATATACAACACAAGTAAGAGCTCCGCCTATGGCATTACAAAAAATTCTCTTTTTGTCTGATTTGAAAAGTATGCTGAAACCTACTGTGCCGATTAAGCCGGAAAAGACAATAATAAATGTTTCTCTGAAATCCATATTACCCCTCCTATGCTATATATCCCCATAAATACATAGGGAATGCAAAACCACCAGCAATAGCAATTGCAAGTATTACTGATTCAAGAAGTCTGAGCATACCTGACATAAGATCACCGCACAGCATTTCTCTTATAGCATTTATAAGCTGAAGTCCCGGGATAAGCACCATTATATCGCCTATCATAATCAGGTCAGGATTATTTCCGAAACCTATGTGCACAAATACAAGAGCTAAAAAGCCTGCCACCGCCGATTCAAGCGCTGTGAAAAACAATCTGCTTGCACCTTTTACTCTTATATAAGTCTGCATAAAATATATAGCTGCCGCTATTGGTATTGATGCTAAGGAATCAAGAACCGTACCGCCAAAAAACACTGTAAAAGCCGCCGCTGCAAGCATATAGCCCGTACAGTATTTAAGTCTGAAGTTCTTATCTTCCACACAGATAGCTTCCAGTTCAAGTCTTACCACATCAAGGTCCGGGGTCTCGGCACATATACGTCTTGAAAGCGCATTGAGCTTTTCAAGCCTGCCGAAATTTACTCCGTAAGAATAGCTTCGTCTCATTTGAGTATGCGCTCCGCTTTCCTCATCAACTACCGTTGCAATTATCATAGATACAACCGAGAAAACCTGGGCCTTTTCCATACCGTAAGCATAACAGATTCTCATAACCGCCTGCTCAGCTCTGTTAACCTCTGCTCCGCATTTAACCATATTTCTGGCAATATCAAGAGCAAGAGACAAAACCTTTTCGCAATGTCTTTTTTCTGCCATAACATTTTCTCCTTTATGTCGGCACAAAATATCAACTTAATTATAATACAATTGCATCTATAAAGCAAGACTAATCAAAGTATTTTTGAAGTGTCTCAGGATAAGTCTTCACTATTATATCATATTTTCTTTGATATTCTCCACTCTCCGCATTTTTAACAACGGTTGCTCTGTTTTTCTGTAAGAGCCTGACAATGTTATATACATCAAGCCAGATCTGATTGACACCCTCTTTCTGACTCTCATCAAAAATAAGCTGCATTCCGAAATGCAAATGAGGCACACTCATTCCGTTAACATTGCTTTTTACCGAATATCCCGTCATACCCATATAACCTATAACCTGCCCGGCCTTCACCTGAGCACCTGCCCCTATGCCCTCAGCATAAGGTCTGTCTTTTCTTAGATGAGCATAGTAATACGACCTTTTCCCGTCAAAGCTTCTTATACCGAGTCGCCATCCGCCGTATTGATTCCAGCCTATACATTCCACTGTGCCGCCTTCAACCGACACCACGGGCGTACCCACATATCCCATCATATCGTGTCCCAGGTGTTTTCTTTTATAGCCGTAACTTCTTTCGTTGCCGAAATCATCACTGTGCGAAAATCCGAAGCCTTCAGCCAACGGAGAATACGCCACTAAGCCATAGCCTGAAACGATTTTCTTGCCACCCTGACCATCAGGAGCTTGCTTTTCATATTCACCGAGAAGTCCGCCTAAAGCCGCTGTGAATGCCTCTTTATAAAAGCTATAGTATTGATTTTCTTTCATCAGGTCGTCAACGGTATAAATATCACCTAATTTTGCTATCATATTATTTATATCCTTTTTATTGTAACCAGACCAATTATTGCCGTTTTTACACGCCAGATATGACAATGTATCAATCCAACTGATATGATAAAGCTTATCATAAGTCTCAATATCAAGCACCATAGCATCTTCAAGGGCCGAAAGGCTCACTTTCATTTCAAACCATTTTATATATGATTTCCCACCGTTTGCGGTTTCTGAAGCGGCAAAGCTGCAAAGCAAGCAAGCTCCCGTTATTACAGACATCAGCAGTCCCACAAACATCATCAGCTTAGTTTTATTAACACGATATACCATATGCCGCCTCCTGAAATTATTATCATATAATTTTATGTGACAATAACAGGAATAATGAAAAACCACCGCAGTTTCCCGCAGTGGTCTGTAAAAATTCAAGCATTAAACAAAGGCAAATATACTCATTACAAAGCTGAAAAATTTAATAAAGAATTCCTCAACCTTTTCCCAGAAAGTAAGCTTTTCTTCAGCTTCAATCAAATCTGCATAGCCCGGCAGTGTAAGGTTGCAATCTCCCGGAGCATCATCAACTGTCACTTCAAGAAGCAACGGTAATATAGCCGTTGAAATAACAAGCTCAACACCTTTGAATCTGTCAATTCCGTTGCCTGCATAGGCAATAAGTCCGGAAGGCACATCAACCTTAAGAAGTTTGCAGACATAGGTGAGAGCCTGAGTATATTCCTCAGCACTGACATCACTTAAAGTATGAATAAGCACTGCACCGATACCCTTTGAAGCAAGAACAATTTCATCGCTGTATGCATATAAGTTTTCGTCGCCTTCCGTGTGATCCACATAAATTTCAACACCGAGCTCAAGAATGTTTTTATATTTGCTTGAGGGCAAGTTAACCTTATATTCAGCAAGAATACTTTCGATGCTCATACCCTCAGTTATTTCATCCTTGGCATATAAGGGCATATTTACAGCTTCCTTCAATCTGGGCATAACACTATCAATAACAGCACACATTTCGGGGTCGTTTTCAGGGTTTATATTAATAAGATTTTTGATATACGATGCATTGGTAACAGTATTGTTGATGGTCATTTCAAAACCGAGATTAACACACTTTTCAGCATATGCGGAAAAATCATTCTTCATAAGTGCAAAAGCTTCTTCGCTCATACCCGTAGGAACAAGAGAAACATCAACTGCATCAACAGACTTCATCTCAAATTTCACCTCGTCGCCGAATGACACAGTTCTGTATTGACACGGATAAACATTCATTGAACCTGTTACCACATCATAAATAACCTCACCGTCAGCAGCAGTATAAGATGCTATATCGCTTTCGTGAGTGTGACCCGTGAACACATATTTCACACCGTATTGAGCAAATATTTCTTTAAGTCCCACTGAGTCAGGAGCAAGTGAGCCCGGGTGAAGCACATCAATAAGTACCATATGAGGCAGAAGATTATGATGCATCATAGCAATAACCTTTTTTTCGTCTATCTGTGCATTTTCACATTGCTTGCGTATCCATTCAATTCTTGCGGTATCAAATCCGGTTTTGCCTGACGCATAAAGGGTGCTGTCAATAGCAAGTAATCTGTAATTATCGTCAAGATCTGCCACATAAGACGCTGAATTTTCATCTCTGACAATGGCCTGATTATAACCGAAATCCTCAAACCATTCAACAAAAAGACTTACATCACTTCTTGATACATCATGATTGCCGGGAATAACATAAATCTGTTTGCCTGTTTTTGTTTCAAAATCACGGAACATTTTTGCAAGAGCTTCCATTTCGGCTTTGATGCCTGAATCTGCAAGATCCCCTGAAATAAGCACCGCCTGACTGTTATCTGTCGCAGACTTTTTAAGAAAAGCGTCAACTATAGCTTTAGATTCACTGTAAAGCTTGCCCTGATCGGCAACGTGTGCATACTCCGCACTGATATTGTTTCTTTTAGGCATAGATTTTGCCAATGAATCCCGATCAAAATGTATATCCGTTGCAACATTTAAAACAAGTGTTTCATCTGTTGCCGACGCTGATACTGCACCTATACCCACAAGCATAGATAAGCATAAAAATATTGATAATATTTTTTTCATAATATTTTTCTCCTTTGTTAAAACTAAGGTAATATCATTCTAAACTCTGTCAGTTACTTTGTCAATATATAAGTACAAACACCTGAGCTGTAATTTATTAAGAATTATAAAGCATATATTATATTTCTTTTTGAGACTTGACAGCAGACCAAAGTATTTGTATAATTTTATTAAATTGCAATATTGGCAATTTATTATCAGGAGTTCCTCTCCTGCCAATCAGTTAAACAGCAAGGTTTTATTCTCACCGCCTTGTTGTTACCCTCAATCTTCGGGTTGAGGGGTTTTATTTTATTGGTACATTCAAAATGGTTCGTCTTTTTTTATTTTAAAACTTTAAAAGGACTTAAAACTATTGACATAATATACAAAAAATGCTATCATACACTATAGATTGCGATAATTCGCAACACTAAACACAAAATAGAAAGGAAGACCCAAAAATGAAAAAAGTATTATCAATTCTCCTTGCAGTTGTTCTTGTATTCTCAATGGCAACTGTAGCTTTCGCAGCAACTCCCAAAGTTTGTGGCACTTGTGGCTTTGAAACAACAGACGCTACTGAATACAACAACCACCACACAGCTGGCGGTTGCGGCAAATGTGCACACTGTGAAAATGGTTTTGCAACAGCTGATGAACTCAAATATCATCAGGAAGAAGTTTGCCGTCTCTTCGCTGGCAAAGCTACTTGCAAATTCTGTGGTGCTGCAAGCGATAGCACAGAAGCTGCTTTTAAAGCTCACGAAGCAAACTGTGCAGTTACATACCACAACATCCCCCTTGCAAAAATCATCGCAACTGTAAAAGATCTTATCGCTAAGATTGACTTCGAAGCAATCATCGGCACAGTTAAAGATAAGGTTGTTCCCGCTGTTACAGATCTCTTCAGCAAGATTGATTTCAGCGCTATCAAACTTCCCGCATAAGTTTTAAACTTAAAAAATTTGAAGCAGTTCAATTGAACTGCTTCTTTTTTATGTCTGTTTTATTTTTTAATCAGAAGTGCAACTGCTTCGCAATGTGTTGTGCGCGGGAACATATCTACCGCCGTATATTCCTTTACCGCGTACCCAAGCTCGGCAAAAATCTTGCAGTCACGCGCTAAGGTTGCACTGTCGCAAGAGACATAAACCACTCTGTCAGGGTTCATATCCGCAACGGTTTTAAGCACCTCTGCACTGCAACCCTTTCTCGGCGGGTCCAGAACAACTACATTTGGTCTTATGCCCTCATCGTAAAGAGTCTTGGCCGCACCCGATGCATCATCGCAGATAAACCTCGCATTGGTTATACCGTTGATTTTCGCGTTTTCATTTGCATTTTCAATAGCTTCGGGAATAACCTCAACGCCTATAATCTGCTTTGCTTTTTTCGCCATAGTCAGACCTATGGTGCCGGCACCGCAGTAAAGATCGAGAAGCGTCTCATTATCCTTAAGGCCCGCATATTCTCTTGCCTTGCCGTAAAGTATCTCCGTGCCCTCAGGGTTAACCTGATAAAATGAAAGCGGTGAAATTCTGAACCTGAGACCGCACAATTCATCTTCAATATATTCTTTGCCCCAAAGAGTAATGCACTTATCACCAAGCACAACATTGGTGTCTTTTTTATTTATATTCAGCACTATAGAGCTGATATTTTCATCGCAGTTTGTGAGAGCCTCAATGAGTCTGTCTTTTTTAGGTATACTGTCGCCGTTGATAACAAGACATACCATAATTTCGCCTGTAACTCTGCCACGTCTTAAATATATATGTCTGACAAGACCTTTGTTTGCGATTTCATCATATATTGTCACGGGATTTTCAGCGATGTATTTTTTAACGGCCGCAACTATATTTTTAAACTGCGGCATCTGTAAAAGGCAATCTTCACTTGCCACAACTCTGTGACTTCTCTTTGAATAAAAGCCCGCCGTTATATTACCCTCTTTGCTGAGTGCTACGGGTATCTGTGCCTTGTTTCTGTATCGCTCGGGAGTTTCGATATGAAGTATCTCACTTGCCTCAAATCCGACACCGCCGATACGCATCATAACATCGGAAACTGCTTGCTTTTTTTCTCTGAGCTCGGCTTCATATGATATGTGTCTGAAAGCACATCCGCCGCACTGAGCAGAAACCTCACAATCACAAGGTGTTCTGTCTTTTGAGGCTTTAAGTATTTTTGCTACCTTACCTACAGCATAGTTTTTCTTAACCTTGATGATATGAGCAATTATCTCGTCGCCAACAGCCGTACCATCAACAAAAACCGCCATTTCCTTATATCTACCGATACCGCTGCCAAGATTTGTCAACCCATCTATTTTAAGTCTGATTTCATCGTTTTTATTAACAAGCATTCCAGTCACCTTATTATTGAAAAATTCTGTTTTTTTTATCGCATCTGCCTATTTCTATGCAAATAGTAAGACCGCCCGATTGCGATGCTTTAGCATATATGCTGCCCGAATGACTATCAACAATTTCACGACAGATAGCAAGACCTAACCCGGCAACTTTTCTGCCTTTATCAGATGTATAAAGAGGTTCAAAAATAACATCGAGTTTTTCTTCTTCAACACCTTCACCGTTGTCACTGATATTGATATAAACGGTGTTTTTATCACTTAAAATTTCAAAATCAATTTTCTTTTCTCTGTCTTTAAAATGTTTAAGTGAGTTGCTGAAAATGTTTCCGAATACTCTTTTGAATTTATTTTTATCAATCATTATTTCAGCTTCATCAGCATAATTCAAAACACGGAATGAAACTCCTGCAAGCTCCAATTCCTCGCAATACTCATCAACAACTTTTTTTACAAGCTCCTCAACAGATATCACTTGCATTTTCAGCTCCTGAGGAATATTAAAGCTGAGATATTCGTCAAATTCATTAACCAGCCTTTGAATCTCAAGGCTCTTTCCGTATACCGTATCAAGATATCTTTTTTGTCTTTCTTCGCTTATATTATCTTTAGTAAGTCTTTCGGCATAGCCCATTATAGAGGTCAAGGGTGTTTTTATATCGTGAGATATTGATGCAATAATGTGCCTTTGATTATTCTGTTGTCTTTCCAGATTTTTAGTCAGAGACTCAAAACGGGCATAAATCTTACCTGCGTACCCCTTAAGAACTATGTTTTTCAGCTTGCCGGTTTTATCATATTCTTCAATGGCTTTATAAAGACCGCTGTAATATCTGACCACAACGTTATAAATGATAACCACCAGTATACCAAGTGCCGATAAGCAAATAAGAAACTCTACAAATACAAACATTACCATTTTGTATACATCGCCGACATAATCTCTGAAAAGATAAACCGATGATTTTATAAGATAAGCTTCGCCGCCAAACTCAAAGGGAGTCTGCACTTTTACATCAAGCTTGTTCCACGTTCTCCCTGCAGACCTTGTAACAACATTATTATCACCATCTTCAATAACAATAACAACATCTTTATATTGCTCCACTATTTCAGACCAACCTGACACAGACTTTTCACTGATAAGCTTGCTTATAATTTCATTGTTGTATTCATGCAGTATTTCTTTATCATTAGAAGCAACATCATAAATAGTTTGAGTTACATGATAGTTAAATAAAAATGAAAACGCAATAATTATACCAATGAGAAATAAGCTTAATAAAACATTGACTTTTCTGTTATTGCTCATTTGATACACCCTGCCTTTCATACTAATAAGAGTATCTCTTATTTATGCACCTTAACAAACTTATAACCAATGCCCCATACGGTTTTAATGTATTCATTTTCGGCATCTATTTTATCTCTAATGCTTTTTATATTTACCGCAACAGTGCCTATATCACCAAATTCGGTACTCCACACATGGTTAAAAATCTGCTCTTTGGTCAGCACCATACCGGCATTTTCCATAAGATATTGTAAAAGCTGAAACTCTCTTGTTGAAAAAGGAATAACCTCGCCGTTTTTTCTGACCTCATAAGAACCTTTGTTTATTTCAATATCCCCCACCTTGATGATATCCTTAAAGAGATTGGGAACATTTCTCTGCTCGCGTCTGAGATGAGCCTTGACTCTTGCAACAAATTCTTCAACCACAAAGGGTTTTGCAATGTAGTCGTCGCCAATTTCAAGACCAAGCACAGTATCAACCGTCTTGCTTTTAGCCGAAACAAATATAATCGGACAACTGACGCATTCTCTGATAGCCTTGCAAAGATCAATACCCGACATTCCAGGCATCATAATATCAAGAGTTATCAGTGAAATATCACTACTGTTATCAAGTGCATAAGCATAAGCACTTTCACCATCACAGAGAATTTTGGTTTCAAAGCCCTCATCCTCAAGAGCATCGGATATAAGCTCTGCGATAGCAATATCATCATCAACTATTAAAATTTTACTCATAAGTTTCACCTGTCCTTTTGTAAGCGCGTAAAATTATACATTTTAATAATAATATAAAAACGAAAAAAAATAAAGACTTACGCAGATATTTTTTCATTATTTTAATTGTTTTTTGCTTTACGGGCAAAAAAGACAAAAAACTTAAGATAATCTTAAGAATTTAATTCACCACAAATAACTGTTTATGTGATATACTTGTTATATACTCAAAAATCAGAGGTGAGAAAAAATGAGGATATTCCTCGTGGATGACGAAAAGGAAATCGCAGACCTTATTGAGCTTTATCTGAAAAACGACGGTTTCGATGTAATAAAATGCAGTGACGGCAAAACCGCTCTCGAAAAAATCAGAACAGAAATCTTTGACCTTGCAATTTTAGATGTAATGTTACCTGATGTTGACGGATTTACCCTTTGCAGTGAAATAAGAAAAAAATATAATTTCCCCGTTATTATGCTTACGGCAAGAACATCTGACAGTGATAAAATTTCAGGCCTTACCCTCGGTGCAGACGATTATGTGACTAAGCCCTTTAATCCTCTTGAATTATTGGCAAGAGTCAAGGCACAAATAAGGCGCTTTTATCAATATAACACTACAGATACAGCCGAAGGAATCATCGAAATCTCAGGTCTCAGGGTTAACACAATCTCACATACCTGCTCTCTTTACGATGAAGTTCTTGACCTTACCCCTATCGAATTCGGTATAATCAGTCTGCTTTGCAAAAATGCCGGAAAGGTAGTTTCAACCCAGGAGCTTTTTGAATCTGTATGGGAAGAAAAATATCTTGACAGCAGCAACACGGTTATGGTACATATAAGAAGAATAAGAGAAAAAATGCACGAAAAGCCTAAAAATCCGAAGTTTATCAAAACCGTATGGGGAGTTGGATATAAAATTGAAAAAGACCACTAACATAAAAAAGAAACAAAAAAAGAAAAAGCAAACTAAAAATATTGCCCTGCGCATTACAAGTGACTTTTTGAAATATAACGGCATTTGTCTGTTGGTGCTGTTGGTGGCATATGTTATATGCTATCTTTTTTTACTGCAATGGCCCGGTCTTTATACCGATGTAATAAAAGGATTGCTGATTGATGTTTTCGGTAAAGATGGTGAAGCATTTATCTTTTCAAGAAGCTATCTGCTAATAATACCGGCATTTTTATGCGTTTTTGTTTTTAACTGCTTTCTTTACAGCATTATTACGCTTTCTCTTTTTAACAAAACCTATCAGAGTCTTGATGCCCTCAGCAATGAAAATGCCGAGTTTATGTCTTTCCCCAAAAATTACAGTGATGTTGAAATAAAGCTCAGAGATATGCGTCTTGATATAATCGGCAGTAAACAAGCCGCTACTGAAGCAGAAAATAAAAAGAATGACCTGGTTATGTATCTCGCTCACGACCTTAAAACTCCCCTGACCTCTGTTATCGGTTATCTCACACTTCTCGATGAATGTCCTGAGCTGTCTACTAATCAGAAAGCAAAATATGTAGGCATAGCTCTGGATAAGGCGTACCGTCTCGAACAGCTTATAAACGAATTTTTCGAAATCACCCGTTTTGATATTCATTCCGTAACACTTGAAAGAAACCGCATTGATCTGAATATGATGATAGCACAGATTACAGATGAATTTTATCCTATGCTGACAGAAAAAAATCTCACTGTCGATATAGATATTATCGAACACATTGTAATGTTTGCCGACTCAGATAAAATTGCTCGTGTTTTTGACAACCTTTTAAAAAATGCGGTAAATTATTCGTATGAAAACACTATGATAAGAATCGGTGCGAGGATAAGACGTGATAAAGTAATTATTAAATTCCGAAATAAGAGTGATGTTATCACTCCTGAAAAATTGAACCGTCTTTTCGAGAAATTTTATCGAGCCGATTCCTCTCGAGGCTCATCAACAGGCGGAAGCGGTCTGGGTCTTGCTATTGCAAAACAGATTACAGAGCTTCACGGCGGAACCATCAAGGCTAAGAGCACCACTGATTATACTGATTTCACTGTTATTCTACCATACATCAACGCAGAAGAACTCACTGATGAGCAACTTGATTTTTAGTGTGATGTAAAAATAAAAAGGGGGGGCTCCGTAAAATCCGCATTGCGGATTTTCGTGAGTGCGTAGCACTCACGCACCGGATGAAATCCGGTGACGGAGCCCCCACTCTCCTTTACCTCACATCTCACAGTGCCAAGGTCAACCTTGGCGCTTAGTATTTTTTACCACACACTTTATGTTGACTATAAAGTTTATCTATGATAAAATCATCACAGATAAACAATTAAGCGAGGTAACATAATGTCAAAGA
The DNA here is from genome assembly GCA_045660525.1 of Acutalibacteraceae bacterium. Classification (GTDB taxonomy): domain Bacteria; phylum Bacillota; class Clostridia; order Oscillospirales; family Acutalibacteraceae; genus UBA6857. The sequence continues at coordinate 18,524 of JAZRDY010000122.1, forward strand.
AAGTTTTAGTCGGAATGAGTGGCGGTGTCGACAGCACATTGTCAGTCCACATTCTCAAAGAGCAAGGTTATGAAATCTCAGGCGTAAACTGTCTTTTTTGCCCCGATAAAAACACCCTCTTGGATGTAAGCGATGCCGAAAACGCAGCAAAAAAAATGAATGTTCCCTTTCAGGTTTTTGACCTGAGAGAAGAGTTCACCCGTCACGTTATCGGCAATTTCATTTCCACCTATGAGTGTGGCGGTACACCAAATCCTTGCATTGTCTGCAATAAGCACCTGAAATTCGGTGCTATGCTCGATAAGGCTCTTGAACTCGGCTACAACTTCATTGCAACAGGTCATTATGCAAGAGTTGATTTTGATGAGGGTACGGGCAGATATCTGCTGAAAAAAGGCCTTGACGAAAAAAAAGATCAGAGCTATTTTCTTTACACTCTTACCCAGCATCAACTCTCCCATACAATTTTCCCCTTAGGCTATATGACCAAGGAATCCGTAAAACAAAAGGCAATTGACCTTGACCTGATCAACGCAAAAAAGCGCGAAAGTCAGGACATCTGTTTTATTCCCGACGGAGACTATGCCTCATACATCGAAAAAAGTCTCGATAAGACTTATCCAAAAGGCAATTTCATTAACACCGATGGCAAAGTGCTCGGTGAGCATCAGGGCATTATCCACTACACAGTGGGTCAGCGCAAGGGTCTGGGCATTGCTTTAGGTAAGCCCGCCTTTGTTAAAACTATAAATTCTGATGATAACACTGTCACTCTCTGCAGCAATGAAGAGCTGTTTTCAAAGGAGCTGACAGCAAAAAATATCAATCTCATTTCTATAGATAAAATCACCTATCCTATACGCGTCAAGGCTAAAGTCCGCTATCGCCACGAGGCACAGTGGGCAACTGTAACACAGCTCGACGAAGACACAATCAAGGTAGTTTTCGACGAGCCTCAGCGAGCAATTACCAAGTCTCAGGCTGTGGTTTTATATGACGGTGACACCGTTGTCGGTGGCGGAGAAATACAATAAGCAGGAGTTGTGTTCATAAGAACACAACTCCTAGTTTTATTCGCCTTACGGCGAGTTTTATTGCTTCGCAGTGTTATTGTGCTTCGCACAGTTTTATTCGCTTTGCGAGTTTATCTGCGAATAAAATAACACTGAAACCTTAGGTTTCAATAACACTATTGCCATCAGGCAATAATAACACTCTGCCGTCAGGCAGAATAACACTTGAAAAACCTTTAAATTTCAGATATAATTCATTCAGAGGTGATATTTATGGCAGACAGTATTTTGCGAGACAAAGCTAAAGAATTTGCAAAAGAAATAGTTTTTACTTGTCGAGATATGAGAGCAGAAAAGAAAGAATCTGTCTTAATAAATCAGATCCTTCGCTCTGCTACTTCTATCGGAGCCAACATACACGAAGCACAGTATGCACAAGGCACAAAAGATTTCATATCCAAACTTGAAATAGCACAAAAAGAATGCTATGAAACTGAATATTGGTTAGAACTTCTTTTTGAAACAAACTGTTTAGATAAAGAAAAGTATAAAAAATTACATAATGATTGTGGTGCAATCAGAAGAATGTTGATTTCTTCATTGAAAACAGTCAAGATTAATCGTGCATAAGGAGAAGTAAAATGAACGGTTACAGTTTTCAGTGCGAACACTTGTTTTATATGTTATTCAAAAAGCATTATTGTCCTTCTTGCGGGAATAAATTAACCAGAAAATCTGTCTCACAAGTTGTGAATTCAAATTCTCCTTTAGCTAAAAAATACGATTTTGAAGTTGCAGATATTACTGTTAAAGGCGATATGAATTTTGTCCATCTCAAACTTTATTGCAGTCAGTGCAACAAATATTATACTGCAAAAGAAGCTAAAAACAATAAATTTTAATAACAATATAATAAAAACAGCAAGGATTTTTCCTTGCTGTTTTATTTGTCGAAATATTATTTAGCAGGGTTAAACACCTTATCTAAAAGACTTGTGTTATCATCTGCAAAAGCATCTTTAACTGCATAATACGCAGGCTTGGGATTACCCTCACTGTCAACAAGACCCCATTTTGTCTCAACAGGGCAGTCTGCCTGACCGCATACATAACAATCTCCGCTGTCAGACCAACAATAAACAATTGATCCGATTACATAGTCAAGCTTCTGAACTTTTGGAAGAGTATAGCTTAAAAATTCAGCCTGACCCTCGGGAGTGTGAGGGAAACCGTATACGCCGAATCCATCCTGAAGCTCACAGTATAAGTGATTGGAGAATTCGCCGTCGAACATAAGACTGGCTCTTTCTTCAGGAGTTTTGTCTGCATATCTGTCAAATTCATTTGCTAATTCTTCAGGCAGAGCTTTAATGAAGTTATCAATATCAGCTCTTGCTTCTTCTTCTGAATTATAGCCGTACTTCTGAAGAATTGCCTTTTTCTCTGCGTCACTCTTTGGCTCACCGAGACCGATATAACCAAACTCGCAAAGAATTACGGGTTTGCCTGTAAGCTGTCTGATAAGTCCGAGCACTGTAAGCACCTGATTTGCATTTTTAAGCACCGGTTCAAAACAACCGAGATAAATATCCATACCTACGAAGTCACAATACTGATGATAATCCTTCATCATCAAGGGTAATATATCAGGCGGGAAAAGTGACTGAGCCGCAAGATTGTAACCTACAAGAATATCACCTCTTACGGGGTACATAGCTTCAAGCTGCATACCGATAAAATCACGTGCTTCTTCCATAGTCAGAGGATATGTAAAACGGTCAACTCCCATTTCATTGGTAATTTGGAAAGCTCCTACAATACCTCTGAGGTCTTCAACATAGAAACGTGCAATATCCTGAATACCTTCTTTTGCGGCAGGATCTCTCGGATCAAGACCGTATTCCATAAAATCATCGGGATATGGTGTTACACCAAAAATTTTAATACCGTTATCAGCATAACCTTTAGCATATTCTTTCCAGGCAACATAGCTGGGACTGAGGCTTCCGTCTTTTGCAAAGGGGAAAGGAATGTCATCACGGAACCAACCAATATTTGCATCTGTAATAAGCTCATAATCGGGATCCGCATGGCAAACACCCTTGATATAACCGCCGGCTTTTTCTAAAGCAACGTCAATTTCTTTATCAAAGGGAACTGTTACGTCTATGCATATAATGGAAACAAGGGGTGTGATGATAGCAAGCAAAAGACCTACTACCTTCAATAAAAAATTAGTTCTCATAAAAATTCTCCTTTTCATTTATGATACTTTTATTTTACTCTAACTGCACTCATTTTTCAATAGCAACCACAAGATATTATTTTCTTTGTTTAATAGTGCTATTTCTAAGCTGATTGTTTAGATGTTGTGCACAAAAGAAAAACCGGGAACAGAAAATTCCCGGCATCACATTCAGTATATATAGTAAACTTATGCGTTTTCTTCTTTCATTTTTGCAAAACATTCATTGCAGAAAACATCTCTACCCTCTGTGGGTTTGAAAGGAACGATAGCATCGCCACCGCAACGTGCACAAGTAGCTGTGAAAGTCTCACGAGCAGGTCTTGCTGCATTCTTACGAGCATTACGGCAATCTCTGCAACGCTGGGGTTCATTCTGGAAACCCTTTTCAGCATAGAATTCCTGCTCTCCGGCGGTGAAAATAAAGTCAGCCCCGCATTCCTTACATTTGAGTGTTTTGTCTTCGTACATGGTTTTATACCTCTCTTGATTTATATTGCCCCTGTCGGAATTGCACCGGCCCTTTGTAATCAACGCTCTACTTTAAGCTATCGGGCATACTAACTGACAACTATAATTACACTTATAATTGTAATGTTTATTATATTACAAAACTTTTTCACTGTCAATTCAATTTTTATACAAATTCACTAAGCTCTTTTTGGTATAATAATACAAATAATAATACAAATTCCATAATGATAACAAAAGAGCAGAGGAAGAAAATCCTCTGCTAAAAATTTTAAACTAATTCAATTGTATAATTGTAGTTGGGGTCCCAAGTACCGAGCATATAGTTTCTTGCTCTGAACTCAACTCTGTCTTCATAAACTTCAACCACATAACCGTAACCGATCATAGGATTACCGATAATCTGAATTGCATTTGTTCTGGGAAGATTAATGCTGTGGAATGAACCGTCAGATTCAATGCTCTGATAACCGTATTTGCTTTCTGTTTTAGCATTTGAAAAACCGGCATGGATATGACCGCTGATTAAAAATACGTTGTCATACTTTTTGAGAAGCTTTTCGATTCTGTCGCTCTGCTCACCCATACCGCCTGTCATATCGTCATAATCGTCATCGCCCCAGGATACGGGAAGGCCGTGAGTCTGATTTAAAGGCCAGTGGCAGATTACAAAAATGGGCAAGTCTTTTTCAGCTGCCTTTTTAAGCTCACTCTTGAGCCACTTGATCTGCTTGTCACTGAAATAAGCATTTGTTCCGTCGTCTTCACTGCAAAGTACGATAAAGGGATAACCGTTGATTTCTGTGGAATAATAAAGATTACCGACAGTTCTGTTTGCGATTCTTTTGTTGTACTGAATAAACAGACCCTTTGTAGTTCTGCCATCTTCACCTTCAGTCCAGGTGTCGTGATTGCCTGCAGCGATAAGAATTTCATCAGCAAGATCGTACTGTGCCATAGCCTTTTCAAGCTTATCCCACTGAGCTTCGTAGCCGTCATCTGTGTTATCTCCTACCAATACCAAAGCATCGTACTTTTCTTCGGCCTGTTCAATATCAGGCAAGAAAAGAGGAAGAGTAAGATCAATCAAAAATGAGTTCAACTCGTGATATTCTTTAGTCTGAGAATGAATATCTGAAACGGTTGCAAAATTGAGCAGACAATTTTCACTGTCAAGAGGAGCCTGAGGTGCTGTGATATCACCAACAAGCCAACGCATAACAATTGTTGTAAGTGTAAGAATTGCAGAGATTAAACCTCTGAGAGCTGTTGCAAGAATTACCATAATATGCATCTCCTTTGATTTTTTATCATTATATCATTCTCTGAATGTT
>JAZRDY010000123.1:0-20195 GCA_045660525.1 Acutalibacteraceae bacterium
AAAACTGCCCGACATTCAGCTTCGCGGCGTTTAAAACCAATATATTGTGTTCACCCGTAAAATATTTTACAAAAAAATACAATAACTTGTATCAATGCTATTGACTTTTGAATATCATTGATGATATAATCGTGGAGCACCACAAAATGTGGTATTCCACGATTTGTTTTATATACAATATATATGAGAAGGAGAGAAAGAAATGTACAACGTATTAAAAAGAACCGGTAAACTTGTAGAATTCGACCTTGGTAAAATCAACCAGGCTATTACCCTTGCATTTGAAGCTCAGGGCAGAGATTTCAATCCCAATATGATTGATTTCCTTGCTTTAAAGGTTACAGCAGACTTTGAGCCTAAAATCAAAGACCACAGCATCGCTGTTGAAGATATTCAGGACAGCGTAGAAAACGTACTTGTTCAGGCTGGCTATTCAGATGTTGCAAAGGCATACATCCTCTATCGCCGTCAGCACGAAAAGCTCCGTGACATCAAGGGCACAGTCCTTGACTATAAAGAAATCGTTGACAACTATGTTAACATCAACGACTGGCGAGTTAAAGAAAACTCCACTGTTACATATTCAGTCGGCGGTCTTATCCTCAACAACTCAGGTGCTATCACAGCTAACTACTGGCTTTCAGAGGTTTACGACGATGAAATCGCTAATGCTCACAGAAATGCTGATATCCACATTCACGACCTTTCAATGCTCACAGGTTATTGTGCAGGTTGGTCACTGAAACAGCTTATCCAGGAAGGTCTCGGAGGTGTATCAGGTAAGATTACATCAGCTCCCGCAAAGCATCTTTCAACTCTTTGCAATCAGATGGTTAACTTCCTCGGCATTATGCAGAATGAATGGGCAGGCGCTCAGGCTTTTTCATCATTTGATACATATCTTGCACCTTTCGTAAAGGTTGACAACCTCGATTACCGCACAGTTAAAAAGTGCATCGAGAGCTTTATCTACGGTGTTAACACTCCCTCTCGTTGGGGTACTCAGGCTCCTTTCAGCAACATCACTCTTGACTGGACAGTACCTAATGACCTTGCAGAGCTCAATGCTATCGTTGGCGGCAAGGAAATGGATTTCAAATATAAAGACTGTAAAAAAGAAATGGATATGATCAACCGCGCTTTCATTGAAACAATGATTGAAGGCGATGCTAACGGCAGAGGTTTCCAGTATCCTATTCCCACATATTCAATCACACGCGATTTTGACTGGTCAGAAACAGACAACAACAAGCTTCTGTTTGAAATGACAGCAAAATACGGTACCCCCTACTTCTCAAACTATATCAACTCAGATATGGAACCCAGTGACGTTCGTTCAATGTGTTGCCGTCTTCGTCTTGACCTTCGCGAGCTTCGCAAAAAGTCAGGCGGTTTCTTCGGTAGCGGTGAAAGCACAGGTTCAGTAGGCGTGGTTACTATCAATATGCCCCGTATCGCATATCTCGCTAAAGACGAGGCTGATTTCTATAGCCGTCTTGACAGACTTATGGACATCTCAGCTCGTTCACTTGCTATCAAGCGTAAGGTTATCACTAACCTTCTCGATGCTGGTCTTTATCCCTATACAAAGAGATACCTCGGCACATTTGCTAACCACTTCTCAACTATCGGTCTTGTAGGTATGAACGAGGCAGCTCTCAATGCTAACTGGCTCAGATGCAACCTTATCGATGACAGAGCTCAGCAGTTTGCAAAGGATGTACTCAACCATATGAGAAACCGTCTCTCCGACTATCAGGAAAAATATGGTGACCTCTACAACCTCGAAGCTACACCTGCAGAAAGCACAAGCTTCCGTCTTGCAAAGCACGACCTCAAGCATTATCCCGATATCATCACAGCTTCAGACGATAAAAAAGGCGAAGCACCTTACTATACAAACTCATCACATCTTCCCGTTGGTTACACAGACGATATCTTTGAAGCTCTCGACAAGCAGGATGAACTTCATACTCTTTATACTTCAGGTACTGTTTTCCACTCATATCTCGGTGAAAAACTTCCTGACTGGAAGAGCGCAGCTTCACTTGTAAGAAAGATTGCTGAAAATTACCGTCTCCCCTACTACTCAATATCACCCACATACTCAGTATGTAAAAACCACGGCTACATTTCAGGCGAAGTTTACACCTGCCCCGAATGCGGTGAAAAGACTGAGGTTTACAGCCGTATCACAGGTTACTACAGACCCGTTCAGAACTGGAACGACGGTAAGAGTCAGGAATTTGAGCACAGAGTTGAGTACGACCCCATAAAGGCAGCTAAGAAAGAGTTTGACAGTTGTGTTTGTGAATCGGCAGAGTCCGAGACAGCAGCACCCGTAGCAGCTAAAGAGATTATCCTCTTTGCATCAGCTACCTGCCCCAACTGCAAAATGGCAGCTATGTTCCTTGACAAGGCAGGCATCGAATATAAGAAGCTTCTTGCCGAAGAAAATGCAGACCTCGCTAACAAATTCGGTGTAACTCAGGCTCCCACACTTGTAGTTATCGACGGCGACAATGCAGAAAAAATCGTTAACCTTTCAAACATCAGAGCTTTCACTGAAAGAGCTTAAGGGTGACGGACAATGTATGACATTATAATTATCGGAGCGGGCCCTGCGGGGCTCACTGCCGCTTTATATGCAAGACGAGCTGACAAAAAGGTGCTCGTTATTGAAAAAGAGACCTTCGGTGGTCAGATAACACACTCCCCTAAAGTTGAAAACTACCCAGGTTTTACTGTAATGAGCGGCAACGAGTTTGCCGATAAACTCATCGAGCAGGTAATGTTCCAGGGTGCTGAAATCGAGCTTGATACCGTCACTGCCATAAAAGGAGATGCAGGCGCGTATACTGTCGAGTGCGAAAGAGGCTCATTTGAAGCCAAGAGTGTTATCATTGCTACAGGCTCACACCACAGACAGCTTGGTCTCGAAAAAGAGAACAAATTCACAGGTGAAGGTGTATCATATTGTGCAGTCTGTGACGGCGCTTTTTATAAAGACAAAGATGTCGCAGTTATCGGCGGCGGCAACTCAGCTTTACAGGAAGCTATTCTTCTTTCAAAGACAAGCAAGAGTGTTACCGTTGTGCAAAATCTGCCTTTCCTTACAGGCGAAATCAAACTCAGAGAAGAAATTGCAGGTAAAGATAACATCAGCGTTATTCTTTCTTCGGTGGTACTTGAAATCCTTGGCGACGACAAGTTTGAGGGTATCAGAATCAAAAACACCGAAACTGATGAAGAAAACGATGTTATCGTTGACAGCATCTTTGTTGCTATCGGTCAGCAGCCTGAAAACGAGCCTTTTAAAGATCTTGTAAAGCTCAACGATTACGGCTATATCATCAGTGACGAAAGCTGTATTCCCGAGAGTGATAAAAGAGGTATTTTCACTGCAGGTGATTGCAGAACAAAGAAAATACGACAGATTGCTACGGCGATTTCCGACGGTGCAACAGCAGCACTGGAAGCTTGCAATTTTGTTGATTCATTATAAAAATAAAATTAGCGCGTTTTGTGTTGCTTTTGGGCGCTAGCAAAAGCAACGCCCGCCCGGCGAGGGCAAAGTGCAAAGCTAATCTTTGCTTAATGAATAATGAAAAGAACAAAGCAACAGAACTAACTGTTGCTTTTTCTTTATTTGTAATAGAGATATTAATAATTCACAATTATATAAGCGGCAGGTCTTCGCCCCGCACCCCACAAACTTTTGTAAAAGTTTGACAAAACTTCAGATGTTTTTTTATTTTGCATATCTCTCTTGTTTTTTCAAAAGATAACATCAGAGGTGTTATCTTTATGCTTAATAAAAAATCTTTCAGAATTATCCTTTCCCTATCCCTCATCATAACTCTCACACTCTCAGCAGTGTACCTGAGCTATAACATAACCGCTGATACCAACTCAGTAGAAACCCTTTCCAAACTCGGCTCAAGAGGTGACGAAGTCAGACGCATACAAAAAAAGCTCAAAGAGCTCGGCTTCTATAACGGTAATGTCGACGGGGTTTACGGCTCAGCAACTAAAAAAGCAGTCATAGCTTTTCAGCAAAACTGCGGCATCAATGCAGACGGCATAGCAGGCCCTAAAACTCTCAAATTCCTCGGTTTAGAGACTTCGTCATCTTCCTCGGGAAAATACTCAGAAAGCGACATAGAGCTCCTTGCAAAGCTCATAGCAGCCGAAGCACGAGGCGAAAGCTATGTCGGTCAGGTAGCTGTTGGTGCAGTGGTGCTCAACAGAGTCGCTCACGCATCTTTCCCCGACTCAATTGCAGGAGTCATATATCAGAAAGGTGCCTTTTCCTGCATCAACGACAGCAACTGGGCAGTTGCCGCAACAGACACATCACGCAAGGCGGCACGAGACTGTATAAACGGCTGGGACCCAAGCGGCGGCGCTGTTTATTATTTTAACCCTAAAAAGACAAGCGATGCCTTTATGCACTCAAGGCCAGTTATCACTATCATCGGAAATCACACATTCTGCAACTAAAAAAAGGTACGGCTCAGTTGAGTCGTACCTTTAATTTTTATTCGGTTGGCTTGGTGAGAATATCAATAAGCTTATCTGTCATTGAGTCTATAGTATACTGAGAGGGATTAGCGCTTATCTTATTGATTTTTTTCTCATAGGTTGCCTGAGTTTCTTCATCGCAAAGGCTCAGCACATGATAGAAAGCATCTGTATAGATGCCGAGAGCACCCGAAATATTCTTCTTACCCCAAACGGTACTTCCGTCGTCGCCGTAACCTGTAAAGACGATACTTCCCTCAGAAAGTTCCCAATCCCACAAAGCAGTGGGATAAATCTTATAACCCACGCCGTCAATTGTTACGGTGTAATAGCCGTTGTCTTTCTTGAGCACACCCTCGGTGCTTATTGACTTGCCTTTTTTGATATCCTTAGTAGTAATAATTGCTTTTTCGTGAATGGTGACAAGTGATGATTCGCTTCTTTCGACAGCATCAAAACTCTCTGTACTGCCCTCGCTGTCGAAGACTATAACATCCCAGTTGCCGTAAAGGCTTGACTTTTTGATATTGGTTTTGGCCTTGGTACCCGAGAAAACTTCAGGTTCAGCCATAGGCCAGTCTTCTGTTGTCCAGAGAAGCTCTCTGACTTCAAGAGCTGAATCAGGATTAACATTTGTAACACCAAGCTCTTCAGCTTTAGCGGCACCGGCTGTGATTTCACTTTCAACTTTATAATAAGCCTGAGACTGTGAAGCAATATACCAGTTGCCGTTTTTAGTTTTGATAACACAAGGTGAACCTATTGAGGCTCTGCCGGTATTGGTATAGAGCACACCGCCCTGAGAGCTGTTGGTGAAAGTATAGCCACCGAGCAAAAGAGTACCCTTATCATATTGGCTCTTACCTGCACCGCTTCCGTAATCGTCCATAGCCTGACCCATCATATCGGTATAAGGGCCGGTGATATTCTGACTACGGGCGACTCTGATGTTATAGTTTGCATCGTCAACTCCGTATGTCACAAACATATAGTAATAGCCGCTGTCTTTGTTATAGACAATTTCACTGCCACTTATAAGGCTGCCGTCTTTCTTGGTCATAGAGGGTATTCTGCCGGGGTTGGCAAGAAGCGCACCTGAACGATAGGTCTCATCGCCGTGTAAAGTTGAAATGATTTCACCCTGGCTGTTACAGATGCTGTCCTTCTTAAGCAGACCTGTTTTTCTGTTGAGCTCAAGCAAATAGATTGCGCCCTCGAGAGTATCTCTGCCGTAATATGAGCCGTAGCTCATAAATACACCGTCATCGCTGACAATGATATTGGGGTGCACTGCATTTACTTTATCATAATGAGTACTGAGTTTTTCTTTTTTGCTCTCACCGTCTTCATCTGTAACACTGTAAGTTCCGCTGTGTCTGCCGCAAGAGCTGATAACAATGCCCACATCGTCCCAACGTTTATAAGTAACAGCATCAGCAAGATTATTTGTCTTTACGCAGAAAATTGCTGATTCGTTAGCACCTTCAGACTTGCTGAGTGAAAAATAAAGATAATAAGTGCCGTCTATTTTAACAATATCCGGTGCAAGAGGAGTTCTGTCTTCATTTTTATCTGAATAAAGCTCATCACTGCCGTAACCGTGTTCTTTTGCCCAATCATAAACGCTGTCAAAAGCACTGAAAGACATAATCGCATTATTGTAAGCATTTATATCGCTTTCAAAATATGTTGTTCTGCCACCCCAGTTAACAAGGTCTGTTGACTTGATAACAACATTGTCTGAACCAAAGCAATAATAATATCCGCTTTTATCATCATAAATAATAGACGGATCTTTGATATCATAGCTTGCAAAAGAGCCGAGATAACCGTCGCCGAGCGGACTTATCAGCTCTGGCTTTTCAATATCAAGCTCTGATACATCACCCTTTTGATTGTCGGGTCTTGTGCCTTTTTTAAATGATGCCAATATTGTCAGCTTACTCTCGACAGTTGTTTTATATTGAAGCATATTAACCTGATCTGTAACATCTTCACCGTTGACATAGAGCTTTTTAAGATTGTAGTAGGTTGTATCGGTACGCTCAGGATTGATATTAAGAGTGATGTTCTGACCTCTTTTGCAAACCACCGAATACTTTTCGTCAGTGCCCATTGTATCGTGAGAGTCAACAGTAATAACACCGTGGTCAAAGCTTTCTATAAAGACCCTGTATTCGCTTTGGTGGATGTATCTGAAATACATCGAGAAAACCAAAGCCACAAGAGCCACAGTTACAGTAAAGAAAAACCAAAATTTCTTTTTCATATCACAAGGTTACCTTTCTTATTCAACAGTAAGAGACGAGATAATGTTGGAGTAAATACCCACCGCATTGTTGAAGAAATTTTCTTTAACAATTTCAATTTGCCTTTCATCAGCAACATAAAGAGTTACTTTTAAAAGCTCTGTTTCAACATCAAGTATTGTGAAGGTTACGTGATAACCGTGTTCGAGCTTCTGAATATCGACTTTACTTTCTTTTTTGATTCTGTCTCTTGTTAATATTTTCAATGCTGATTTAACAGCTTTTTCTCTTATGCTTTTCGGCAAAGAGCGTTCAATACGCGCAACATCAAGCCTTGACTTGGAGGTAATTGAAATAACCTCGTCGCCGTCTATAATTTCAGATATAACCTGACCACCGTTAACAAGTTCACTAATCGCCCCGTTTACCTCAAAGTAATTGGCAATTCTGTATTCCTGCAAAATCTCATTTATCTGAGTTCTTGTCAGAGATTTATCTAAAGTTTTAAGCAAATAACAAACTAATAATTTTATCTCGGGTTGCTCACGAAGACCACCGGGAGCAATGCCTTCACAGAAAGTTGAATTCTCCATATTAATATAAGCAATGAGATTGCTTTTCCTTTCTATATAATTATACAAATTAATTTTACCACAAGTATCAAAAAAGTAAATAGCAAAAGGAAAATTTAATCAATTATTCCCTATAATTTATCATTGACAATATACCCTGTCTTTAGTAAAATTCAATTAAGGAAGTGATAAAATGAAAAAGTACACTACAATTCTCTTTGACGCTGATGATACGCTGCTTGATTTTGACAAGGATGAAACTCAGGCATTGCTCAAAGTTTTAACTCACTACGGCGTTCCTACCACAAAGGAGAATATCGAAACATATAAACAAATCAACGTCGGTTTGTGGAAGGCTCTTGAAAGAGGCGAGATTGACAAGCCTACACTTAAAAAAATAAGATTCAAGCTTTTCTTTGATGCAATAGGCTTTGAAACTGACATTAACCCGTTTATTATCAACGAAGAATATCTGGTAAATCTTTCAGACGGCGGAAATATGAAAGACGGTGCAAAAGAGCTTATCGAAAAACTTAAAAGCAACGGATACGACCTCTATATTGTCACAAACGGCATAGAAAAAACTCAGAAGCGCCGACTTACCAAAGCGGGTATAATAGCTTATTTCGCAGATATTTTTGTCAGCGAAGCTATCGGACATCAAAAACCTAAGAAAGAATATTTCGACTATGTAATCTCACACATCAGCGAAAAAGATATCGGCAGAGTCCTCTTAGTCGGTGACTCGCTGACATCTGACATAAAAGGTGCAAAAAATGCAGGTCTCACCTGCGTATGGCTAAGAAATAACAAAAATACCGACTATAGCGGATACAACCCTGATTTTATCATCGAAAACATAAAAGAGCTTGAAACTTTATTATAAAAAAATCCCGTAGTACCGAAGTATTACGGGATTGATATTTTTAAACTACCGGAAGAATTGTCGAAAAGCTTCCGAAAACAGTAAGCAGGAATGAGAGCACAGCAGTAAACTCAAAGCTTATAAGAGCTCTCTGAAAAACTTCTTTGTCAACATCGAGCACAACACTGTCAAAATATGTATGCTGAACTGTTTTCTTTGCAAAATCCTCAGCCTTTAAAATTTTCAGCTCATCTCCTACATAATAAAAGCTGTTGATAACCGAGCCTCTGTCGCTGAATTCTTCAACGTAATAAGTTGTACCGTCAATGGTGGTTTCATAGCTTTTCACAAACACAAGAAAATCCATAGTTGCATTTGATACTTTTTCAATAAGAGCCCACACATCAACTGTAACAAAAGGCAGACTAACCAATGTCATATGAATGTAAGGGAATGAGGGCAAGAAGCTTACCAGCTTGCCGTCATCAGTGAGTGTGCGGAGTTTGAAATAGCCGTTATCAAAGTCATAGGCAATGTCATCGCCATCCATATGTACGGTATTTATGACAGAATAAGCATCGCCGAAGGTGTCGCTTCTGCCGGTGCGGAAAGTTACACTGACCTTTTTTTCATCTTCAATAGCATCAAAGAGAGCTTCTGTTTTTGTGTCTGATGCAAAAGCGCTCAAAGAAAATACTGACAACGCAATTACAAGAACAAGAATTAATGATATTGATTTTTTCATTTTACCACTTCCTTATTTTTTTTACAGACTAAATATATCAGAAAAACAGCCTCTAGTCAATATTTTATTTGAGCTGAAAAAACAGCAGCGGCGGCTCCGCTGCCGAACAAAGTTCGGCTCGAGGATGCCCCCCTGGGGCATCCTCGCAAATCGCGCATCGGGCGATTTGGCGGAGCCACCTCCCCACCGTTACCGCAATCTCAAAAAAATATCCATGAGACACTTTAACTTAACAAAAAGATGTGATATAATATCAACAACATTTATCTCAGGGGGAATAAAATATGTTCAATACCGAAAAGGTTACCGCTGAAGTTATTCAGTGGATTAAGAATTGGTTCGAAGAAAACGGTAAAGGCTGCAATGCAGTCCTCGGCATATCAGGCGGAAAAGACTCAAGCATAGTGGCTGCCTTATGTGTCGAAGCTCTTGGCAAAGACAAGGTTTACGGCATACTTATGCCAAACGGAGTGCAGAGTGATATAGATGACGCACTGCAGCTTGTCAATCACCTTGGCATAAAATATTATATCTGCAACATAAAAGAAAGCTACGATGCTACAGTGCAGTCACTTCTTGACAGTGGTATAGAAATCAGCGAGCAGACAAAAATGAATCTCGCTCCGAGACTTAGAATGACAACCGTTTATGCTTTCTCACAAAGCCTTAACGGCAGAGTTGCAAACACCTGCAACCTCTCTGAAGACTGGGTGGGCTACTCAACAAGATATGGCGATGCTGCAGGCGATTTCAGTCCTCTTGCAGGTCTTACAGTTCAGGAAGTAAAAGAAGTGGGCAAGCACTTAGGTCTGCCCATCAACTTAGTAGATAAAACACCGTCAGACGGCTTATGCGGTTCAACAGATGAAGACAAATTAGGCTTTACCTATGCTGTACTTGATAAATATATCCGCACAGGCGTGTGTGAAGATGAAAAAACCAAGGCGCGTATCGACTATCTCAACAAGCTCAATGCATTCAAGCTTAAGCCTATCCCCGGATATTTCCCCGACAAAAACTTACTTTAAGAGAGGACTTTAAAAATGGCTATATCCATCAAAGCAATAAAGAATAACATCTCCGATCATTGGAAAACACCTGCTGACGGCAAATACATATCATATAAAGAGTTCACGTCATATTCAGTGGGTGGTATAGGCGTAAACACTATCAACTCGCTTTTCGGTTATGTGGGACTTTCAGCCAACTGTTTGCTTTTAGGCTCAGCCTACGGCATTGCGCCAATGGACCTTGCACTTATGTCCCTCATAATGAACATACTCAATCTGATAAAAACACCTTTTATCAGTATGCTCATTGACAATACCAACTCAAAATACGGCAAATTCAGACCGTATCTTCTTTATACAGGTTTACCTGCAGCTATACTTCTTACAGCCATGGCTTTTGTTCCAAACGATATGAACTACACTCTCAAGTGCATTCTGCTGAGTGTAATTTATTTCAGCCTTATGATTTTCCAGTCACTTTATGCTTTGGCTTTTACTTCTCTTGCTCAGGTACTCACCCCAAATTCACAGGAAAGAACCTCGCTGCTTTCAATAAGTCAGTTTGTTTATAGTCTTGGTCCCTCAATAGTCAATATTCTTCTGCCGATTCTTGCAGGTCTTTTTTCAGGCGGTATGACCGGTTTTACAGCTTACAGAGTTCTTTTCCCTATTTTCTCAATCATAGGTGTACTCCTTGGCCTTATCACGTTCAGAGGTACCGAAGAAAAAATTATAGTACCCGACAACTATGTTGCCAAGGTTAAATTTACCGACGGCATAAAAGAAATCAAAAACAATAAATATTTCTGGCTTATTACACTCTATAATGTTCTTGGCTGTATGAAATATGGTGTAGGCAGCATCCTCGCATGGTACTGCATATATGCCATCAAGAGCGAAACTGCTCTCGGCATTATGAATGCGGTTATCGGTACAGCTTCCGTGCCCGGTATGCTTCTCGCTCCGATACTCGCAAAAAAACTCGGCAAAAAGAACTGCCTCATCTTCTTCAATTTAATAAGATCGGCATTCTGCATATTGATGTTCTTTACCTCAGACAAACCGGTAATCTTCCTTGGTTCTCTTTATCTCGCAACTCTTGCGATCGGTGGTGACGGTGTTATCACCGGTTCAATAACAGCTGATGTTTTCGACTACCAGCAGTGGAAGACCGGCAAGCGCCTTGAGGGATTTGTAACTCAGTTCAGCGGTATGCTTGTAACAGCAGCATCAATGGTTGCAGCTCTTATCAACCCATGGTTCTACGAACGCATCGGTCTCAGCAATGATTACAGTGTGCTTTATGAAGAAAGCATCAGAACCCCTATATTCAATGTTCTGATTATAACTACTCTTGTCAGCTGTCTTCTCTGCATAGTTCCTATGCTTCTTTATAATATGAATGAAAAGAAAATGAGTGAAATTATAGACGAACTCAAATCAAGAGCCGAAAACTGAAAATAATTCAGGACAGTCTTTCAGCAGAGTACGAAAAGGACATAAAAGAGTTTTTGGAAAGTTTTGAAATATGATAAAAGGCTGTGACTTCACTTGTCACAGCCTGATTTTTTTAATCACAATATTTCTTAATATATTCCTCAAGGCACAGATTCTCTTCATACATAATTTCAGCCACTTCCTTGCCCACATATCTGTAATGCCACCGTTCATTTGATATGCCTGTTATATCTACCTTATCGGCAGGGTACCTGTTGATGAAGCCGTATTTATGAGCATTGCTCAAAAGCCACTCATAAAAACCCCACCCCTTAGTAACAGTGTAATCAGGATTTATATCAACAGCAATACCAAGTTGATGTTCACTTGTACCCGGCTGTGCAACCCATTTAAGTGCCATTTCTTCAGCGGCAATTCTCATATAGCCCTGATTAATATACTCCTGACACTTAGCTTCTAAAATGCTATTCTGCTCTTCTTCACTTCTGTAACCCGATTTAACAATCGGTCTGTGACCCAAAGCTCTCATATCATCAAACATTTTCTGTAAATCAGGATATATTCTCTCATCAATCTGCTCGCCGTTGGATAAGGTAATAAGATGCGGTTTGTAGTACTCAGGCACACAGTTGTCGTCATTAACCAATATAAGCTCCCAACCGTTATCGAGAGTTGCTTCTTCGGGTCTTGTTAAATCAATATAGCACTCTTTTATCAGTACTCCGGCCGAAGCTATAAGCACAACCAAAACCAATATCAATATTTTTTTCATTATAAATTCACCTTTCCTTTTGTCTGAAATCATAATAAACAAAAGAAAAAGCAAATACAATACACTTAAGCTTATCGTAAGTTTTTCGTAAGGAAATGTTAAGAAACCGCTACAGATAACCTCAACATTTTTACTCGCCCCAAGAAATTACTTTTTGCTGTACTCCGCGAAAAACACTAAGACGGTTATCACGACAAAGCCACATCCAGACTCATCATAATCATAAAGCCAAGAGTAAAAGCTACACCCGATATAGGAAATGAACCTTTATGTTTTATTTCACACAACATCTGCCCTGATACTACAAAGAGCATTGTACCCGCGGCAAAGCTCAGAAAATACGGCAATAACACTCCGACAGCTTTAGCCATAACCAATGCCAAAACAGCTCCCAAAGGCTCCACAATGCCCGATAAAACGCCAATAGCAACGGCTTTCTTTTTGCTTTTGTTCACTGCATACAACGGCATAGATATCACTGCACCCTCAGGGATATTCTGAACTGCAATACCTAAAGATAAAGCCATCGCTGATGCCATAAGCGCATTACTCCTATGTTCTATCGCTGATGCAAGTACACTGCCGACTGCCATACCCTCAGGAATATTATGAATAGTGACAGCAATTACCATAGATAGATTTTTAATCTCAGATACTGCAAAAATCTTATCAGACAATCTGTCGGCAATAACCATAAACATAACACCTGTAATAAGACCGAAACAAACAGGTAAAAACGCAAATCTGCCAAGATGGGCACAGTCCTGAGTGGCAGGAATAATAAGACTCCACACAGATGCCGCTGTCATTATACCCGAAGCCATAGCAGTGAGAAAATCCTCTATAAAAAAATTAAATTCCCTTTTCATAAAAAGCACAAGCCCTGAACCGAGGGCCGTACCGAAAAAGGGAATAAATATACCGATAAGAATATCCTTATTCAATTGTATCGCCTCCGTATTATTCACCCTATATTCATTATATCTGAAAAGGTGACTTGTGACACTGAAGGCTCAGATTATCTTATACATAAGACCAGCATCGTTTTTTGTGGCGTGTTCGGTGACAATGAGCACCTGCGCCTTAAGGAGATTTTCGCCCATCTGAATTTCGATGATGTCACCAACTTTGACATCATATGAAGCTCTTGCAATTTTGCCGTTAACGGTAACGTGCTTTGCATCGCAGACCTCATTTGCAACGGTGCGTCTTTTGATAAGACGGGAAACTTTTAAATATTTGTCGAGTCGCATAGTTTTACCTCCGGTAAAAAGTTAGGAGTTAGGAATGAGGAGTGAGGAGTTAAGGGTCGCTTCGCTCCGATTATATCCGTTTATATCGAGTCAAAGCTAAAATATTATCCCGCCGAATCGGCAAAGAAAAACTTCTAACTCCTAACCCCTCACTCCTAACTAAAAAGAGCCGCACTTGGCGGCCACTTTTTATCTTATTTGATTGCTGTCTTGAGTGCAGCGCCTGCCTTGAATGAGGGAACCTTAGCTGCAGCGATTTCAATAGCTTCGCCTGTCTTGGGGTTGTGACCTGTTCTTGCAGCTGTTTCTTTAACTTCGAATGTACCGAAGGCGATAAGCTGAACTTTGTCACCAGCCTTGAGAGCGTCTTCGATTGAACCGAGAACTGCTGCAAGAGCCTTTTCTGCGTCTTTCTTTGAGATTTCAGCCTTAGCTGCAACTGCATTGATTAATTCAGTTTTATTCATTTGTTTTTTCCTCCAAATAAATGATTTTATATTTTCCACGAGATTATTCTCGATTGGATACTAAGATTTTCTTTGCCTCATCCCAGAGCTTATCAAGCTCATCAATAGGCGTATTTTTCATATCGATGTTTCTTTCGGCTGCGAGCTTTTCAACCACAAGGAATCTTGACATAAACTTGTCGCTGGCTCTTGTAAGAGCTTCTTCGGAATCCACATCAATAAATCTTGCTATGTTGACACAAGAAAACAGCACATCGCCGAATTCGTCTTCTACAGCATCTGTATCTTTTGTGTTTATAGCAACTTTAAGCTCTTTGATTTCGCTTTCAAGAGCATCTAAAGCACCTGACATATCATCCCAGTCAAAACCTGCTTTTTTAGCCTTGGACTGAATCTTCTGCGCTCTCATTAAGGCAGGCAGTTCTCTTGGCACTTTCATCATTGATGAGCCCTGAGTTTTCTGACCCTTTGATTTGCGCTTGATATCATCCCAATTGCTGAGAACTTCATCAGTATTTTCTACCTTGACTTCACCGAAAACATGAGGATGTCTTTCAATAAGCTTTTTGCATACACCGTCAGCAACATCGCCGAAATCAAATGTACCTGATTCCTTTTCCATCTGAGCGTGGAAAACAACCTGCAACAGCACATCACCGAGTTCCTCTTGTAAAAGATCTTTGTCTTTCTGATTTATGGCTTCAATAACCTCGTAGGTTTCTTCGATAAAGCTTTTCTTAATAGACTCGTGAGTCTGCTCTGCATCCCAGGGACATCCGCCGGGAGAACGAAGAATTTCCATTATCTTTAAAAGGTCATCTATTCCGTAATTCTCTTTAAATTCAAAGTTTTTCATACGATTACCTCAATGGATATATTTTACCCTAAGAATCCAAATTTTGCAAGGACTTTTGCAATTTTTTCTCCTTTTGGAAGCATTAAAACGTCATCTTTTACAATTCCTTTAAATAATAACATAGAAACTGCATAAGTAATACCGCCAAAACCTACTGCAACAAGGCATACAAGACGGCTTTCAATGCCAAGCTTATCTGCAATAACCCAATTGGTAAGGAAAGCAACTGCACCGCAAAGCAGACCGCTGATAAGAGGTTTGATATAAACTGAGACAAAATCTATCTTCACCTTTGTCACTTTAAGAAGCGATGCAAGGTTTACGGCAAAAATTACAATGTAACACACGGTAGTGCTTATGGGAGCACCCTTGATGTTAATTGCAGGGTTACCGATAAGGATAAAGTTGAGAAGAATTTTTGCACATGAACCGATAGCTATTGATTTGATGGGGATATCCATTCTGCCCACAGCCTGAAGCATATTTGTCATAGGCGAGGTTGCCGCAAAGAGGAACAGACCTAAACCGTAAACAACTAAAAGAGGCTCGGCAATTGAGAACATTGCTGACTCGGAATGATAAAGCAGGTTGAGAATCGGTCTTGCAAGAGCTGCGATACCAAAGCCTGCAGGCATAGCAATCATCATAGTAACGCGAAGTGTGGACTCAACTGTCACCTTGATATCTTGTTTGTTTTTGTTTGCCCAGGCTGTTGCAAGAGCAGGAATTGCACTGATACCAAGAGTAAGTGTGATTGTGGGAATTAGATTTTTGATATCAACAACTGAGCCGTGGGTACCGTAAAGGTAGTTTGAAATACCCTCGTCAAGAGTACCTGAAAGCGCAAGAGCTTCACCGTACATTTCTTTGATAACATCCATACCGTTTTCAAGAGCAAACTTGAGTCTTGTTCTGATAGTGGTATCATCTATAAGATTTGAAAGGTTGAGCACAACCGATGAAAAGGCAATAGGCGCCGCAGTGCGTATAATCTGCTTCATAATTGATTTGTCGCTTTCAGCCGCCGGAGAATTTACAAGCTCTTCTCTTGTAAAACCGAAGCCTTTTCTCTTATACATAACAAAGAGGTAAAGAAGACCGAGGATAGAACCGAAGGTTACACCTGAAATGGCAACTGCGGCCGCATAGGGGTACATAGCAGCCAGGGCCTGAGCCTCATTTGTTACCTCAACGCCGAAAACAGTGGCAATGCCGTCGTCAAGAATATCGGCATTGTAGCTCTTGAGCCACATTTTCATAGCAACATAGGTTGCACTAAGACCCAAGCCAAGCTTCACAGCCGCTTCAATAACCTGAGATACACCTGTGGGAGTCATATTCTTAAGACCCTCATAATAACCGCGGAATGACGACATCATGCAGCAGAAAAGAATACAAGGCGCAACGACAAGTATGCTTATGTAGTTTTTAGGTTCGCCAACCATATGAGAAAAGGGCAAAGCAAGAGCCATAAGCAAAATTGTACCCACAGCACCAACAAAGAAGAATACCTTCTGTGATACGTGGAAAATCCGCTGCGCATCTTTTATTCTGCCAAGCTCTATATTCTGAGAAACAAGCTTTGAAACCGCAATGGGCAGACCTGCCATAGAAATAGCATAGAGAGGATTATAGATTGCATAAGCACCTTTGAAATAAGCATAACCCTCGGGGCTGAGAAGATTCATCATAGGAATCTTGTAAACAGCTCCGATAAGTTTAACTATTACCGTTGCAATGGCAAGGACACCTGCACCTGTCAGTAAGGTTTGTTTTTTTCTTTCAGCCATATTTATTCTCCTTATCCTATAAATTCTTTAAGAAGAGATGTTTCGGGAACATCGTTTTCATTCAGTGAAAGGAATTTCGAAAGCTTATCTTTAAGCTCTGAAGCTGAATGATAGTATATACTATCACAGCCTATATGGTCAAGTAGTTTTATAGCAATATCTTTGAAAACGCATACTTCATAAGGGTGTATTGAGTCAATTCTGATATCAGCTCTGCCGCTGTGAGGAAAAAGATATCTGTCCTCGCCCATTCTTACCCCCTTCCAGAGATAGAAGGTGTTTTCCACTGAGCTGTCTCTGAAATGGTAATCTCTGATAAGCCGTCTGATAAACCGAAGATCTCTTTTTGTCAGAAAAACTTCACCGCCATTATATATTCTTGTGGAAACACTGACATAAAGCTTTATCATATTTTCTTTTTCGAGATTTTCTGTAATCAAAGGATGAAGGGCGTGAAGTCCCTCAACAATAATTATCTCGTCGTCGTGAACTTCAACTTTTTTATATCCCTCGCGGCGTTTTGAGTGAAATGAAAAGCAAGGCACATCAGCTTCGCCTTTATGCAGAAGATTTTCCATACATTCTGTCACATACTCAGTGTCAATGGATTTCACTGTTTCGTAATCGACGGTGCCGTCTTCAAAATAAAAGCTTTCCTCCTGATTGCGGTAAAAATCATCGAGAGAGATAACAATGGAGTGTCTGCCTTTATTAATGAAATCCTGCTTCAAAATATTTGCCGTTGTAGTTTTTCCCGATGAGCTGGGGCCTGCAAGCATTACAAGTACCCTGCCGTGCTTTGCGAGAATGATCTCACCTATATCATCGAGCTGTTTACGATAGGCATTTTCACAAAGAGATACAAAATCCTTTTTGTTTTCCGATACTTTGGAATTGATTTGATTTACACTGATATCAGGCATAATTTCACCCTCAAATGCTGAATTTCGAGTAAAACTCGGGAATATACTGTTTGCGATTTAATATTTCCTGAAAATTGCCTATATATTCATAGGGATACTTATAGTTGTAAATTCTTTCGATTTCAGTGCCGTTCGGAGCTTTAAGCTTAATAACAGCACCTGCGCCTACAGATAAAATTGTGTGGCATTCTTCCATCATATAGATATTATAGAGTCCCTCATAGCCTTTTTTAGCCCAGCCGACATTTTCAAGGTTGCCGAGACTCTTGCTCTGACGGTACATATAATAAGGCTCATAACCTGCATTAGTGAGCTTTGTCTGCACGAGCTTGAGCATATCACTTGTTAAAGTAGGCGAATTAGTCGCCTTGCCCTCGGTAACAATGGTGCTTGAGCGCTTAAGTGCAAGAGTATGCACTGTGATATTTTCGGGATTCTGACTGATGGCAATATCGAGAGTTTTTTCAAAGCTTTTAAGAGTATCTGTGGGAAGACCCGCAATTAAATCCATATTGATATTATCAAAGCCTTTTTCTCTTGCCATAGTGAAAGCTTCAAGAGTTTCGGCACTGGTGTGATTTCTGCCGATTTCTTTAAGCACACTGTCTGAGAATGTCTGGGGGTTGATGCTGATTCTTGTGCAGCCGCAGTTTTTTATAACATCAAGCTTGTCGCTGTCTATGCTGTCGGGTCTGCCTGCTTCGATAGTGTATTCAGATATACCCCTTAAATCGAAGTTTGCCGAAAGTGCATCGGTTACCATTTTGAGCTGAGTTGCGGTCAGCACAGTGGGGGTACCGCCACCGATATAAACACTCTCGAGTCTGAGATTTAAGTCTTTGGCTATTTTACCGCTTTCAACTATCTCGTCACAGAGCTTTTCCACATACTCGGGAATAAGCTTTTTAGCGCTCTCGTTGGAATGTGAGATAAAGGAACAATAAGAGCATCTTGTTGGGCAGAAAGGTACCGACACATAAAGTGAATATGAGTCGGGAGATGAGCCTTCAATAATGGGAGTCTCATTTTTAGACACCATAAGGGCAAGGTTTGTCTTATCTGCGCTGACCTTAAGCTCATTTATAAAGTATTTCACTGCCTTTTCTTCGCCGAGAGAAGCTATAAGCTTTGTCATCAGCTTTGCAGGGCGTACACCCGTGAGAATGCCCCAAGGCGGTGTGTAGCCGGTGATATCACGAAGCATATCATAGAGCATAACAGCCATCTTTCTTTCCATATAGCTGTCAATGCTTTCGTCCTTGGGTCTGCAACCAAGACAGAATTTACCCTGGCTTTTATAGGTTTTTCCTGCGAGAGAAAGTTCAATAATTACCTTGTTGATCTCTAAAGTCAAAATGCAATAATCTTCATCTTCACAGGGCTCATCTGCTCTGAGAATTTTAGCTTCGGGCAGGAAAACTCTTATCAGATTTTCCATCTCATAATGATATGAGTTATTTATATTTATAAGATACATTTTATGTTAATATTCCTCTCAATTGCCTGAGATTTTATTTTCAACGGCAAAGTTTCATATAAGGGTTGGTCTGCTTTTCATAACTCAGAGTGCTCTGACCCTCGTGACCGGGATAAAGCTTATATTCACCCTGAATCTTATATATCTTTTTAAGAGAAGAGAGCATTTCAGCTTCATCGCTGTCGGGAAAATCCACCCTGCCGACAGATCCTCTGAAAATAGTGTCACCGGTGAAGAGGCAGTCCTCTATCTTATAACAGACACAGCCTTTTGTGTGTCCGGGAGTGTGAATAACCTCAATTTCGCCGTTTGCAAAAGGTATTCTGTCACCGTCTTTAACAATGATATCCGCAGATGCTTCGGCAAAAGGTATCTCCCTTTCAAAACGGGAATACAGACTGCCTGCAGCACTTGAAATTTTATCAAGGTCATTCTTGTGTATAACGACATCACCGCCAAAAACACTGCGAAATCTCTCAACACCTATCATATGATCAAAATGACCGTGGGTCAATAAAATATATTTAAGGCTGTCTATGCCTTGGGATTTAATATATTCCTTTTGTCTTTCGCCGTATGAGCCCGGGTCTATCAGCAGACTCTCACCCGTGCCCTCATCAGTGACAAGATAGCAGTTAGCTGAAAAACACGGAAAAGTAATAGTTGTGATTTTAAGCATTATATCACTTCTTCCATTCATTAGTATCCATAATAATTGTAACGGGACCATCGTTGAGAAGTCGCACCTTCATATCGGCACCGAACTCACCCGTAGCAACCTTTTTCACACCGAGATTACGAAGCTCCTGACAATATTTCAGATAAAGGTCTTCTGCAACATCGGGCTTAGCAGATGAAATGAAGCTGGGTCTTCTGCCGTGTGAGGTGTCAGCACAAAGGGTAAACTGTGACACTACAAGGACTTCACCATCCACCTGATCGAGAGAAAGATTCATCTTATCGTTTTCGTCGGTAAAGATTCGGATACCTGCGGTCTTTTTGGCAAGGAGCTTCATTTCGTCCTCTGTATCGCCGTCAACTACACCTAAGAGCACGAGAAAGCCTTGTCCTATCTCACCGATGATTTTATCGTCTACGGTTACACTCGCTTCGGTAACTCGCTGTATTACTGCTTTCATAAACAAATCCTTATTTCTTTTATATTGCCCTCGCCGGGCAGGCGTTACTTTTTACTACTGCGGAAAAAGTAACCAAAAACGCGGAGTTATTTGTT
>JAZRDY010000124.1:0-7064 GCA_045660525.1 Acutalibacteraceae bacterium
AATAATGGGAAGCGCAACAGTAAGTGAACACTTACCCACGCAAGAAATATCCTGAATTGTTACTATTCTTTTCATAAATCGTCACCATTCCTGTTTACAAATCTTATGTTTAGTATTATACTTATATTTGACCATATTGAAAGAGTCAAAATCGTAATATTTTATATGGTCAGAAGGTGTGATTTTATGCTTACATATTCTTTTGACAACAAAGGTAAAGACAGCTTATATGAGTTTCTTTACAAGAGCATAAGGGACGATATCGTTATCGGAAAGCTTTTACCTGAAGAAAAACTTCCGTCTAAACGTGCCTTGGCGGATCACCTTAATATCAGCACTATTACTGTTGAGAATGCATATAATCAGCTTGTGGCAGAGGGTTACATATACTCTAAACCTAAAAGCGGATTTTATGTATCATCAATTGTCTCTCCAACAATTCACATTACACCCAAAACCAATCTGTACCCTGCCGAAGAAACAGGCGAAGATATCACATCTTACACCGTTGATTTCAGCAACAACTCAACTGCTCAGGAAAGCTTTCCTTTTGCAACGTGGACAAAGCTTATGAGACAGACTATGTCTGATAAAAGAGAACAGCTTACACTTAACTCTCCGTCTATCGGCATAAGGGAACTGCGATGTGCAATATCAGACTATCTTTTTCAATTCAGAGGCATGAGTGCAGATCCCGAATGTATTGTAATCGGCGCAGGTACAGAATATCTGTATTCGCTGATAATTCAGCTTCTCGGCAGAAATAAAAAATATGCACTTGAAGACCCCGGGTACAGAAAAATTGCGCAAATTTATAAAGCTAATAATGTTGATTTTGATTACATACCTTTGGATGAAAGCGGCATTGATACGTCTGCTCTTAAAAATTCTTCGGCAGATGTACTTCACATTTCTCCGTCACATCATTTCCCAACGGGTATTGTAACTCCCGCAAGCAGAAGATATGAGCTTCTCTCCTGGGCGAGCGAAGAGGACGGCAGATATATTATTGAAGATGACTACGACAGTGAGTTTCGTTTTTCTGGCAGACCTATCCCATCGCTTCAGAGCATAGACAGTCTTGATAAGGTTATCTATATCAATACGTTTTCGAAATCTCTCACATCCACAATACGTATCAGTTACATGGTATTACCGAAAGAGCTTATAGAAAGATACCGCAAGGAACTGAGCTTCTACTCCTGCACAGTTTCTAATTTCGAGCAATATACTCTTGCATCTTTTATTCAGCAGGGATATTTTGAAAAACACATTAACCGAATGAGAAACTATTACCGTACACATCGCGACAGAGTAATGACAGCCATAAAAAATCATCCCCTTTATGAAAAAGTAAGCATTAAAGAAGAAGATTCAGGCCTTCACTTTCTTATGAGTGTTGACACGAAGCTTACCGATGAAGAACTGACAGAGAAAGCGAGAAAAAAAGGGGTAAATATTACTTGTCTGAGTCATTACTACAAAAACAAAAGCACCGCACCGCAGCACACATTAATTATAAATTATTCAGGCATCGCAAAAGATAACGTTGACGAGGCTGTAGAAAAGCTTTTCGAATGCATATAATAAAAGTGTCACCTGCCCTGCGAGGGCAATATAAAGTTAATTATGTTGAGACGCGGGTAAGGCTCGCGTCTCTTTTACGTTTATCCCGCCGGATAAAGCAAAAAAAGACACCCCGTAAGGAGTGCCTTTTGAATCGTTATATCAGCAATATATAGGCTTGAAATCATACATTTCCTTTATATTATCTTCTTCGGTGTGAATAGTTATAAGCGAACCTGCGACTACCGCCTGAGGAGCTACGTGATAATATGTATTATTATAGAAACTGCACTGATCATATAAAGGATGATTATGTCCCATTGAAAGAAGCCCCACACAACCGCTTGCGTTGAAAACGTTGTCAAGAGGTTGATTTTTAGGAATATTATATTTTTCCATTCTTAAGCCTAACGTGGGATAACCGAACTTATAGGCCTGACCTTCTCTTGCAGCACGGAAGAAATCAGGTGTGTTTTCGTGAAGAAATACACTGACAGTCACATTGCTGTTTTCTTGCAATTTATTGTTTATCTCTTCTTCGCACCATTTAACCTGATCAGCCTGCACATATCCGTAAATATGGTCAGGGTCATCGTTATCGTAATCCATAGTATCGATAAAGAGCATAGAGTGAGTCATTTCACCGTCGCTTATAATATCAATGCTATACTGACATCCGCCTGAAATTTCAGGTTCATCAGCTACGAGACAATGTTCATACTGCGAAAGATACGCAACAACATCATCGGATGTACCATAGTTTATACCGTCATTGTTACCGGGAACAAATGCCCAATACTGATCAGCTTCTTCAAATATCTCAGCAACACTGCGAAGAACATAAGCCTTATTGAAACCTCCGTCATTACCATCGTCTATCATATCACCAGAAATAACCACAAGGTCAGGATTATATTTTTTAGTCAGTGTTTTCATTTTACTTAGAATCTGCATATCAGAAAAAGTCACACCTGTAGTCATGTGAGTATCACTGAACTGAAGCACTGTGAAATCTCCGTTTTCATCAGCATAAAGATCAGAAAGCTCTTTCTGCACATTTACAGTTTGTGCAAATCCTGAGATATCGCCCTTGTTTTTCATTTCATCTGCAAGCTCCCCGCCTGAAATCAGCGATACAGCTATGGTTATAAATGCCATGAGAGTTGCTAAAAAGTTTGTCATTGATTTTTCCTCCTGTAATTAAATATTCGGGCTGTCTTTTTTTAGCTGAGGCAAATAAAAAAGTGCGCCCCAAAGAGACGCACAAAAAATGCATCTCATTTGTTGTCACACAAATTTCACTCTTACTCCGCTTGGGATATAGGCAAACAGAGACACATTTTTACCAATAGTGTCCCCAAACGAAAAGAGTTAAATATGAAATTCATGTGACAAAGATAGTTTACCACTATTTTCAACAAAAATCAATACTACAAAGAAAATACCGTTTCCCACGGCGGGCACAAAATAAAAGAGACGCGAGTTTCGCCCGCGTCCCATTGATATTAACTTTCTTTTGTTCCGCTCGCCGCGGGGCATTCTTTTTGCTGGCGCGCAAAAAGAATCAAAAACGCGCTGATTATTGTTTTGCACCGTCGTCGAACTTTTCAAGCACCTTAACACTTGCTGCAAAACATTTAGCAAGACAATCCTTATTAAGTGCATCGGGAGTGTCGAGTCTTGTGTGATAGAAATCAGGAAGTGCGTGGTTAAGGGCTGTGATGCCGGTTGCGCGCATACCTGCCTGAGCAAATGCTGCTGAGTCTGTTGCACCGCCGAGAGGAGGTACAAAACCTTTCTTACAAGCAATGCCGAGATCCTGACAAGCTTCATAGAATAAGTCTGAAACGTCTTTGTCAACCTTTACTGTTGAGTTAAGGTCGCGGTAGTTAACCATAAGCTGCTCTGACTGTGCAATTGTATCATATGAAAAAACAAATGTGGGCACATCGTTGAATTCTTTTGCGTGAGCCTCACAATAAGCTTTCGCACCGCGAAGACCTGCTTCTTCTGAGCCTGTTAATACAACACCGATTTCTGTGTTTTCGAGCTCAATACCTTCTTCTTTGAGGTACTTGAGGATTGCCATACCGATATAGCAACCTGTAAGGTTATCGTTTGCGCCGTCAACTACTCTTTTCTTATTCCACATGAAATAAAGACCAAACCAGAAGGGCACAAATACAAGACCGATAAGACCGAGCTTTGTTGCAAGCTCATCATTGAAAGCACCTGCAAGGCGTGCGATTGCAATGCCGAGCGTATAGAAAGCACCAACGAAACAAATCATCATATGAATATCGAAACCGAGGTATGTAAACATATACTTGAAGGGCCATTCCCAAGTTGCATCAGGGTGACCGTTGAAGATAATTCTGCGTTTTACTTCGCCTGTAGGTTTCTTAAAGCCTGCAACGTTGTGACCGATCTGCTCTTTGAAGCACTTGTCAACAACTTTTTTATAAAGACCAAACTGTAATACACAAAGAAGAAGGCCTAATGCGATAAACACAAGTGAGAGTGCAGGGATAAAGAAATAAGATATAAAAGCAAGGAAACAACAAGTGATTGTGAAATAAATCCAACCGTAGAATGAGTCAGGGTTTTCTTTGAACTCATCAACATAAACACGGTCACAGCCGTATTCCTTCATCTGCTTTGCTGCATAATCACAAGCCTGATGTTCGCCTTTTGAGCCAGGGCCGCGCTTTTCAAACTTCTGGCAGATATATGTGATTTCATCAACCATATATTGAGCTGCCGCGTCTTTTTTGTCAATGATTTTTTTCAGATCCATATTTTCAAATCCTTTCAAAATAAATGTTTTCTTAATAATACTTTAACACATAAGACAAATAAAATCAATATAAAACAACAAAAAAACAATAGCTGTTACCCGAAAGTAACAGCTATTTATTATCATCGATTGAATAACTCTTTGAGGTTGAGTTCACCTTTTAAAATTTTTGCAATAATATTGAAGAATGAAGTGAGGAAACGCATAAAGCTGACAAGTGTATTATCTGCCGGCTTTTCCATATCTTCATCAGGAGTAACCTCAGCCATATTATTGTTGTTATCCATAAACTGCGGATATACATCCTGATTTGATACATTGTAGTCGTTATTCATAATCACAAAGCTGACAGTTTCAATTGAGCCCCAATGATTATGATGAAGATTTTTTACGTACCAGGTATTTTCAGGAAGAAGACCTGTTGAAGCGTCAATCTTATGGTCAGGTGAAAGGTACTTGAGGTTTTTTTCTGAGATAGATGCGATATAGTCATCGCCGAGCACCTTGCCATAGTTTGCAGCCGTAGCACCAAAGGTCTGTCTTGGAATAGGTGTATCACCGTCGCTCTGAACTGCAGCACCCTTATAAAGAGGATAGTCAGCGAAGTTATACTTAGCGAAGATGTTGTAACGAACACCTTTTTTCATCATTTCTAAAACAGTGCTTTCGTGAGTAGCCTGAACCTTTGCTTCGTAATTTCTTATCTTAGTGATGAAGCCTGCATATTCATCCTTGCAGTCTGCAAAGATAAAATCGATAGCTTTTTCAAGGTTACCAGGTGTAACCATTGCCCAGTATGAAGGCCATGAAGCAAAACTGTCTCTGAGGATTGCAGGAAGAAGGTATGTCTTTACTCTGTCTATAAACAAGTCGAGCTTGTCAGCAGTAAAGCCGAGCACCTCAGCCTGTTCAAAAAGATCAAGAAGAGTTGCAATAAGACTTGCAAGGGCATCATCTTCTATAAGGTCTTCGTTTTCAATATACCAGTTAGCGAAGTTATCCACTGCCTCAGGGTCAAGATAAATTTCACCTGTGAAAAGAGCTGTCATAAAGTCGATACCTTCGATTGAGGGCGCATAGTAGCCGATATCGTCAACATACTTCTCAGCATGCTCAGGGCAAAGCGCAACATAAGCGGCAATGATATTTGCACCGAGACAGCGACCGACAATATTTACCTTGTCTTTACCTGTAGCATCGATAACTCTGTCTATATAATTTTTTAATTCAAGGCCTGTTACGAGAGGGCTGAGTCTCCAATCGTACCAGAAGCGATAGTTGTAGGTGCTGTAGTTTTCGGTTTTCTTTTCAACATCCACAGTTGATGAGTGCTTTTCAGGGTGGCTTCCGTTGCTTGCTTCACCATTTTTATCAAGAGCAGATTTGCCGTAAGCATCAATAACTATTTCATAAATTTTATCTGCAAAATCCTGATAGTTGTCAGACAGCATACCAACAACCAAATCAGCAAGAATACTTTTGCCGTCGTCGCCGATCATACCTTCAAGGTCGATACTGAAATCAGAAATGTATTCGCCGTCAGCACTGTAGATATTATTTGTCTGAGCACCTGTTACATAAATTGTCGGATACTCCTCGTAAGTCGCAAATGCAGGCACAGCCATAGAAAAAATCATAATAACCGCAAGTGCAATTGATAAACATTTTTTTAACATATAAAATGCCTCCTTTTATCCGTATTTATCATTATACAACAATTATATATGAGTTTCAAGAATTTTAACAAAATTAAACATAAATGCATATTATGTTTAATTAATAAGTACCGACGACTAAACGAAGCAATACTTTTGCTTAATTATCCCAAAATTTACAATATAATAAGAAAGAAATTGTATAAATTGTATTTACATTTACAAGTTAAAGTGATAAAATAGCAGTTGGTAATCTTATTTTATTGCTAGAATGAGAATTTAGGAGGAAATAATATGGCTAGAAAAAAGAAAACCATGGACGGTAACAATGCCGCTGCTCATGTGTCCTACGCGTTCACAGAAGTTGCAGGTATTTACCCAATTACACCGTCAAGCCCAATGGCAGACTACGTTGATCAGTGGTCAGCTCAGGGATTAAAAAATATTTTCGGTACAAGAGTTAACGTTGTTGAAATGCAGTCAGAAGCAGGTGCCGCAGGTACTGTTCACGGCTCACTTGCAGCAGGTGCTCTTACCACAACCTACACAGCTTCACAGGGTCTTCTTCTTATGATACCCAATATGTATAAAATTGCAGGTGAACTTCTTCCCAGCGTTTTCCACGTATCAGCTCGTTGTGTAGCATCACATGCGCTTAATATCTTCGGCGATCACTCAGACGTTTATGCTTGTCGTCAGACAGGTTTCGCGATGCTCGCTGAAACAAATACACAGGAAGTTATGGACCTTGGTGCTGTTGCTCACCTTGCAACAATCAAGAGCCGTGTACCCTTCCTCAACTTCTTCGATGGTTTCCGTACATCACACGAACTTCAGAAGATTGAAGTATGGGATTTCGATGACCTCAAAGAAATGACAGATATGGATGCTGTTGAAGCATTCCGCAAGAGAGCTCTTAACCCCGAACGTCCCGTTATGCGTGGTTCACACGAAAACGACGATATCTTCTTCCAGAACAGAGAAGCTTGTAACAAGTATTACGATGCAGTTCCTGAAATCGTTGAAGAATATATGGGCAAGGTTAA
>JAZRDY010000125.1:0-1686 GCA_045660525.1 Acutalibacteraceae bacterium
TGAGCAACCTCCTGAATAAAAATATTTCGGGCGGTTCTGTGCAAAAAAAATAAGAACCCGCTTAAACGGATTCTGTCAAAATTCAGTATGACCCCCGAAAAAAATCCGAGAGACAGCTAAATTTACAACCCATAACAAATAGAACAATATCTTGCTCTATGACAGACTCCACCACTTATTTGGATTGCTCGACTATTATATCCTACCCTTCGACGAATGTCAACATAAACTTACTAAAAATCTTGATTTTATTTTCTTGACGTGATACTTTATATATACAATAAAAAAGGAGCAAGATATGAATACCTTTGAAAAGATATATGAACAGGTAAAAAAGATACCCCGAGGTAAAGTTGCAACCTACGGTCAGATTGCGCTTATGGCAGGCAATCCCCGTTGGTCACAGATTGTGGAGTACGCACTGCACTCTAACCCTGAACCCGGTATTATTCCCTGCCACAGAGTTGTCAACAAAGAGGGAAAACTTGCAAAAGCATTCGCTTTCGGTGGGGATAATGTGCAAAAAGATCTGCTGAAAAATGAGGGTGTTATCTTTCTCGATGAAGACACCGTAGACCTTGAAAATTGCCGTTACAACCCCTGAATAATTTCTCTTGTCTTATTGCACAAAACCTTATTGTTACATTTGTCAACTTTGTATATGTTTGTACTTGAGTTTTAGGTCAGCAAGTGATAAAATATCTAAGGTTTGTCAATATGACAAAATATGTATATTAAAAAATTCAGGAGGCAATTATCATGAGTTTATTCGGCGGAATCATTTCCATCAGCAACATTTCAACCTTGTTATTCGTTGTGTTTGCTGTTTTGGTTGGCGGTTATGCTCTCGGCAGAATCACAATCAAAGGCATTTCACTCGGCGACGCAGGTGTATTCATCATCGCACTTTTAGCAGGTGCTCTTTGTTTCCACGTTGATCCCGAAGGCGCACTTCTTTTCAGCGGTTCAGCAAAACCCTTTGACTTCACAAGCGGTCTCACACTTATTGAGAGCTTCGGCCTTGTTCTTTTCGTAACCTCAGTTGGTTTCATCGCAGGTCCTAAGTTCTTCGGCAACTTCAAAAGAAACTTCAAGTCATACGTATTACTCGGTCTCATCATCATTATAGCAGGCGGTCTTGCTGCTGCAGGCTGTATCGGTCTCGGTGAAGTTATCGGTTACGGCGGTGCTATCGAAGATCAGGACGGCTTCGTTGCTATGATCGTTGGTCTTCTTTCAGGTTCACTCACATCAACACCCGCTTTCTCAGCTGCTAAGGCAACTGTTGCAGAGCAGTATCAGGCTCTCGTTTCAGTTGGTCACGGTATTGCTTATATCTTCGGTGTTATCGGTGTTGTACTTTTCGTTCAGATTATCCCCAAACTCACAAAGGCAGATATGGATGCAGAACGAGCTAAGCTTGTTGTTAAAGAAGAGGGCGAAAAGAAAACCTTCACAGGCAAGCTCTTCGAAATTGACCACATGGGTATCGCAGCATTCTCACTTGCAGCTATTCTCGGTACACTCATCGGTCAGATTAAGATTCCTCTTTCAAGCGCAGGCCTCAGCGGCACTTGCTTCTCACTCACAACAACAGGCGGTTGGCTTCTTGTAAGCCTTATCCTCGGTCACTTCGCCAGAGTGGGCAAGGTAAACATTATGCCCGCTCAGAGCACACTCACGCTC
>JAZRDY010000126.1:0-3065 GCA_045660525.1 Acutalibacteraceae bacterium
CTTAAGAGAAATTCCCGGGCTTGATGATGATGTCATAACTCTTTTACCTGTGCCTGCAACACCGTATACCATATTGATTGCAGCAACTTCGCTTTCAGGCTGAAGGAAACAACCACCGATTTTAGGCATCTTCTTAGCCATATAAGCAGCGATTTCAGTCTGAGGTGTAATAGGATAACCGAAGTAGTGGCGGGAGCCTGCTAAGATAGCTGCTTCAGCAATAGCTTCGTTACCTTTCATAAGTACTTTTTCAGCCATTTTCAATACCTCACTTTTCTACCTTGATAATACAGTCGGGGCACATTGTTGCGCAGAAAGCACAACCAATGCACTTGCTTTCATCTGTCATTTCGGCAGGTGAATGACCTTTGGCATTGATCTTTTCTTTGTTGATAATGAGAATCTTTTTAGGACAAGCCTCAACACAAAGACCGCAACCTTTACATAAATCTGTTTTGAATGTAACTTTAGGCATTTCAATACCTCCAATTAAATGATTTTATTTTGTAGTGAAAGAGGGAATATGTTGTCTATTTTCTCTTTCAGAGCAATTACCAAGTCTTTTCTTGCACTTGTCATAACAAGGGGTAAAGAGCTCATTTCGCTGAGCTTTTTAGCTTCGGCATCAGTTGAGATTACATCATCAACTGATGTGTCCTCCCCTAAGTTTGAGTTGTTCATTATTGCAGTAAACTTAAGGTGAGATGCAGCTTCCACTTCTCTCATAATTTCAAGTGCTTCGTCAGCTGTACGGGTAAGAGGGCGATAGAAATTAACAACGAATATCATATCGTAGTTGTCTTCTTCTTTGATGAAAGGAGCAAATCTGCCGAGGGCAACTGCGCCTGCATCATCACCGCCGATATCCATTACTGCATAGGTGTTTTTATCCTGAACGGCTCTGTACATTTCCTGAGGCAAAGACGGTATATCAAGGTTACTGCCTGCATAAGGTGAACAGAGAAGCTCTATCCCCTTTGCTTTCAATTCCTCCTCGCTGTCCTTTGTGCGGAAGTAGGGATTAACAATATCAAGGTCTGCAATAACTACGGGATAACCTTTATCTTTAAGATCAATTGCGTAGTTAACAGCAATGTTTGTCTTGCCGCTGCCGTAGTGACCTGCAAATAATGTCAAACGTTTAGGCATAAAAATCACACCTTTCATTATATGACACTTCCTTTATTTTTTCAATAGAAAGTGTCATATTTTTTTATATAAATTAAAGTTTATTTCTCTGAATTTTACCGCTGATGGTCTTGGGGAGCTCATCGCGGAATACTACGATTCTGGGGTACTTATAAGGTGCGGTGTTCTTCTTAACGTAGTTCTGAATCTCTTTCTTGAGCTCTTCAGTGGGTTCGGTGCCCTTAGTAAGAACAATGCTTGCCTTAACTACCTGACCTCTCATTTCGTCGGGCGCTGCAGATACGCCACATTCGAGAACATATGGAAGCTCCATAATAACATTTTCAATTTCGAAAGGTCCAATGCGATAACCTGATGACTTAATAACGTCGTCAATGCGGCTTACATACCAATAGTAACCGTCTTCGTCGCACCAAGCAGTATCGCCTGTGTGATACATACCGTCGTACCACACTTCCTTGGTCTTCTCTTCATCGTTATAATAGCCTTTGAAGAGACCGCAAGGAACCTTTTCGTGAGTACGAACAATGATTTCACCGGTTTCACCAACAGCACATTCGTTGCCGTCGGGATCAACAATAGCAATATCATAGCAAGGTACGGGTTTACCCATAGCACCGGGCTTGGGAGTAGTACCTGCAAGGTTACCGATTGTAAGAGTAGTCTCGGTCTGACCGAAACCTTCCATAATTACGATGCCTGTAGCCTTTTCAAACTGATAGAACACTTCGGGGTTGAGAGCCTCACCTGCTGTTGTTGCGTATCTGATTGATGAAAGATCGTACTTGGAAAGATCTTCTTTGATAAGCATTCTGTACATTGTGGGAGGTGCACAGAATGTTGTGATATGATACTTAGCAAACATAGGAAGAATTTCTGAAGCGTCAAATCTGTTGAAGTCGTATGTGAAGATTGCACCTTCACACATCCACTGACCGTAGAATTTGCCCCACATTGCCTTACCCCAACCTGTATCTGAGATTGTAAGGTGAAGATCATTGGGCTGGACTGTATGCCAATATCTTGCTGTGATAAAGTGACCGAGAGCATATTTATATGAGTGTACTGCAATTTTCGGATAGCCTGTTGTACCTGAAGTGAAGTACATAAGCATTGTATCGTTGCCGCAGGCTGTATCATCTGTACGCTCATAAATACTTCTGAAGAGCTTATACTCTGTATCGAAGTTGTGCCAACCGTCTCTGTCTGCACCAACCATAATTTTATATTCAAGCTCACCGTAGTTTTCGGCAGCCTTGTCAACGTGATTTGCAACCTCACCGTCAGCAGTGCATACGATGGCTTTTACACCTGCCGCCTTGAAACGATATTCGAAATCGTGAACGACAAGCTGATTTGTTGCGGGGATGATAACTGCGCCAATCTTATGAAGAGCAAGAGCTGTAATCCAGAACTGATAGTGACGCTTGAGTACAAGCATAACTCTGTCGCCCTTTTTGATGCCGAGTGAAAGGAAGTAGTTAGCTGCACGAGCTGACTCTTTTTTCATATCATTGTAGGTAAATCTTCTCTCTGTCTTGTCGTTGGAAATGTGAAGCATAGCGAGCTTGTCGGGGTACTTATCAGCCACTGCGTCAACGATATCAAATGCAAAGTTGAAGCTGTCTTCGTTCTTGTAATCGAGCTTCTTAAGAACACCGTTTTCGTCTTCTTCTGTAACGATAAACTTCTTAACTTCGAGGTTATGTTCAGCCTTTGCAGTAACAAAAGTCTTTTCGATTTCTTTTGCATCGGCTGTTTCATCTTCAGAGATTACAACTGCAAGGAATGTGCAATCCTGACCGTCAACAGCAATCATACCGTGGGGTGATGAACTCTTGTAATAGATGCTGTCGCCCTCTTCGAGGACTTCTGTGTGGTTGCCGACACGAACCTTGAGCTTACCTGAAAGCACG
>JAZRDY010000127.1:0-8170 GCA_045660525.1 Acutalibacteraceae bacterium
GATTTTGAAGCATGGTAAGCGGGTAGTGGAGTGGCACCACTTTAAAAGTCACAATTCTTAAATATAAACGACAATAATAAAGTTTTAATGGCTGCTTAATGCGGCCCGTCTTGGTTAAGAGTACTGCGGCTTAACTGAAGGCGTCGACTAGCAGTGAACGTGTACGGCAAAGCATCCTCGTATGCCGTCACGCATAAGAGGATACTGAGATAGCAAGCCTGTCAATCGGCGTGCTGTCGAGGGAATGTCAAAAGATTGACTGCACCCGGAGAAAGTTGTGTGGACGAGTTTTCGGACGCGGTTTCGATTACCGCCGTCTCCACCAAACACAAGTCAGACGAACAGCTACTACTATTTCTTCACAGGCGGCTTCGCCGTGAGAGTGGACATCTGACAAAAAGAGAAGAACCAAGGTTAGAAATAGCCTTGGTTCTTTTGTTGGTTATTAAATTGATTTGAGATTATCCGTTGATAGCATCTTCAAGTGAGCCGGGATGGTCATTTGAAAGGTGAACGATGAACTTAAGCATTGCTGTAAGCCAACGGAAGAAAGCCATAAGCTTTGTGAATACTGAAGTTTCCTTTGTCTTGGTATCTTCTGAAGTGTCGTTCCAGTTGCTTGTATTTGCATTTTCAGCTGTCATCTTTTCCACTCTTGATGTTTCAGCGTCTTCACGGCCTGTGTCGGGATCGATTATACCTGTGCCGGGGATGCGGACAACAAACTGAGGAAGGTTAGGATCTGAATTTACATTGAAGTTATCGTTGGCTGCAAAAGCTTCGATAACCTTATAGTCATATGCCCAAGCATTGTGAGGCATATTCTTTTCAAACCATACACTGTCTTTAAAAAGGCTGGTTGAAGCGTCAATCTGTTTGTCGGGTGAGATGTAGTTATCAGTACCGTTTGCAATAGCAGCCTGAATGTGTGAATCGGGAAGCACATCATATACACTCTTAGCAACTGTTGCACCGAATGAAGCATGCTCGAGGTCTGCCATTTCGTCAGAGAGCTGATCCTGACTTTCTACAAAGGGATACATCTGAACACCATACTTAGCTGTTGCACCGAAGTGAATGCCGTTTGCCTGGCAAGCCTTGATGATATCTTCTGTGTGACTGCCTGTCTGATTGAAGTAGTCGTAAATCTTAGCGATTACACCTGCATATTTTGTGCGGTATTCGCTGCCTTCGGGTCCGAATACGAAGTTGATTGCTTCGTCAAGACGTTCGGGCTGAATAATTGTCCAGTAGCCGGGCATTGTTCCGTAGAAAGCAATGATGAGCATAGGAACAAGAACCTCATATACCTTCTGGTAAATATCGTCAATTGTCTGACCAAGCATATCGACAATGCCAAGCTGTACAAAAAGGTCAAGTGTTGTAACGATTACTTCGTTGATAACGGGAGCAACATCAATCATACCCGCGATTGTGTCTGCGTCAGCATCGATGTATTCGTCTGCGAATCTCTGAAGACCCTTTGCGTCAACCTTTATGTCACCGCAGAAAACATCAGTGAGAATAGCTGAGCTGTTACCTACTGTTGAGTTGAAAAATACATTCTTGATAAGACCTGCATTGCCGTATTCTTCAAGGTAAGCAAGAACATATGAGCCACCAAGACAGTTACCTGCAAGAGTAACCTTTCTGCCGCCGTTAACTGAGCTTACCTTCTGGATATATGCGTGAAGAAGGTCAACGATTCTTTCGGTTTCACCGTATGGAACATCATAGGGTGAAAGACGCCAGTCATAATAGAATGTGTAGTCAGTAGCTTCGTAGTGGGACTTGTATCTGCGGTCAGTTTTACAGCTTGTTCTGTTTGAATTTATGCTTGAAGCGCTAAGACCTGAGTTGTTGCGTGGAGAACCGTTTTCGTCAAGAACAACATCTTCCATAATGGGGGAAAGTTCTTCATAGCAAACCTTGTAGTAGTTATCCCATTCGTTAAGAAGAAGACCTTCTGTAAGGAAGGGGATAAGAATATTTTTTGCGGTTTCGCCGATTTTTCCTTCAAAATCACCTGAGCCTATGGGCCAGATTTCTGTTTCTTTGCCGTTTTCATCTCTGTTAACAAGCTCTACACCATCACCTCTGAGAATGACGATAGGTGTGTCGTTTGCATCAACTGCACAAGCAGCGGGCGCCATAATTGAAAGAGAAAGAACTACTGCGAGAATAAGTGCAATAAATTTTTTCATTATATTTACCTCCGTTTATTTGGTGTGGATTAATTATAACATATGTTATAATCAGTTTCAATGAAAATAATAAAAAAACAGTTAATAATATTAAAAAAATTTAATATAAACATTGTGAAAAATCAGCGATGTTTTTGCCACTGCGAAAGTCGTTGCCTCAATTCTCGATGCGGTGTTGACAATAAAACTCAGTATGATATAATCAAAACAGAATTATAGCGGAGGTATTTGTATGAATAAGATAATATCATTTATGATGTCGCTGTATATGGCAGTTATGAGCATTTTAGGTTGGACTGTTACAGCACCCGATCTGAAAAGAGGTGAGGGGTACTCTGCCGAAGCAACCACCGAGCAGCTTGAACTTTTTACCGAGATATACGAAACAGAAACAGCTTATCTTGCAACTATGCAGCTCCCAAACGGAGCTTTGCCTATGACCTATGCTGAAAACGGTGAGCTTACAGTAAATCCTTATTTTGCGGATTTTGCTGCCCTTGCCCTGCTTGATAAGGCCGAGGAGTATGCAGATGTAGTAGTGAGATATATGGATTGGCACTTTGGTCATCTGAACACTGCCGAAGAAGATTTCAACGGTCTTGACGGTACGATATATGACTATAAGGTTAAAATGAAAAACGGTGAGATAGTATCAGAAAAAATCTCAACCCCCGAAAATGCTGATTCATATGATACCACAGACTCTTATGCGGCAACTTTCCTTACAGTGGTTAATAAATATTTTTACAAAACAGGTGACAGTGATTATCTTGTATCCCACGCGGAAGATTTAAAGAGAATTACAAATGTAATGTTTGCCACACTTCAGAATGGTCTGACCTATGCCAAGGGTAATCACAGAGTAAAATACCTTATGGATAACTGTGAGGTTTATGAGGGAGCAATTGCGGCTACACGAATTTTTGAAGAGATAGTGCTTCAAGGTAAAACGGAATATACAGATATGCGCGATGATTGTAACGAGCTTATATTTACGGTCAAAGACAGCATCAACTTAAAGCTCTGGAATTTTGTGGGCGGATATTACCGACCCGGTATTACTGCTTATGTGAGCATTCCGACTAAGATTTTCTCTTGGAATACATATTATCCTCAGGCAACATCTCAGCTTTTCCCTATTATCTGCGGTGTAATTGAGCCTGACACCGAGAGGGCAAAAAATCTTTATGAGAAGTTCTGCGAAACCTATCATTGGGAAGCATTTGATTATCCTGACTCATTCTATTGGGGTGCCAATGTTCAGGCGGCGGCAATTATGAACGATCTTGACAGTGTGACGGAGTATATGGAAAATTACAAGCCGCTTACAGAAAAACACAGCTGGCCGCTTTACAATATGGATATAGCGAGAACAGCTATGGCGGCAAAGATAATGATGGATAGAAATTCAAAGTAATAATAAGTAAAGTTTTGGTCAAGCTTTTACAAAAGCTTGTGAGGTGCGGGGCAAAGCCTTGCAAAGAAGAAAAAAATAATAAAAACACGGACTTGTATCGGCACAGTCCGTGTTGATTTTTGTTTATGCAAAAAACTCAAGTATTTCTTCAATATACCACATGAGAGTCTCATCACCGCTCATAAATATCTCGTGGCGTGAATTTTTCACATCCTTGATTTTCACCTTTGCTGTTTCTGCAAACCTGTCTGTCCATTCGCCTAAAAGCTGTTTGTCGGTTTCGGGCTTGAAAATGAGTATTTTTGATCTCAGATCATCAATGTTGTTTTTGTCCATAATCTTATCCCTTGCATCAAGTGATGCCTTTACCCAACTGAAGGACGGTCCGCTGGTCTGATAAAGAGGTTCACGTTTTCTCTTGTCGTGATAGTACTCAAATCTCGCTTTGCTTGAAGCATCGCTGTTGTCTGCAGTCTGATTTTCATCGAATACACATCTTCCGGGGGCGGGTATATTTTTGCCACCTGCTTTGCAGAGAAGCTTTGCCACATTGCTTGCAATGGCTACGGGCATACCCATATTGCCGCAAATCATAGGTGAGGATAGCACTGCCTTGCTGATTGTATAAGGATGCTGCATCATATATAGAAGTGCAACTGTACTGCCGAGAGAGTGTGAGTAGATGTAAATTTCTTTATTTTTAGCAGACGGACTGATAATTTTTTCAACGAAGACGTTAAGATCATTGGCATAGGTATCGAAGGTGTCGATATCAACTCTCAGAGGATTGTCGGAATCGCGGTGGGATTTGCCGTGACCGCGAAGATCAAGAGCATATACACTATAACCTGCTTTGCGGAAGTAGTAGGCAACTTCGCGGAATTTTTCAGCTGATTCCGTAAAGCCGTGAAGTATAACTACACTGCCTCTTGAGAGAAGTTTTTCATAGGCTTCATAGTGGATTTTTTTGCCGTCAGTTGAAAGAAAATAATCCTCTTTACCTTTCTTGGCAAGATAGGGTTCAACTTCGTCAGTCATTAAAGCACGATAGTTTTGTTCGCTTATAACATTTATTTTATTTAAAAAATCAAGCATAGTAAATCCTCCTTTGATATTTAAAACCTCCTTGTACGGTGATAAGGGGGTACAAGGAGGTGGCTTATATTAACCGAAAAGATTTGAAAAATCCAATTCACCTCTGAAAAACTTTGCAATGAAATCGAAAATCATTGTAAAGAATCTCATAAATGAAACGAGTCTTGTTTCGGTTGTGGGTTCTTCTGTGGGACGTGTTATCCACTCATAGTCGGCACAGTTATCTTCTGTCATTTTTGAAGCTGTGAGGGTTTCGTAGTCGAATACCATAAACTGTGAGCCACTTGTTACAGTATCAATTGTTTCGTTGGTACCGTTAAGGAATTCCCAGATAACGGGTTCAAGGCAGTCAATTACGTCGTGATGAGCGTTTTTGAGTATCCATGTTCTGTCGGGTACTCTGGCTGTTGAAAGGTCAACCTGCTTGTCGGGTGAGATGTATTTGCGGTTTTCTTCAGATACACCTGCAATGTAATCATCTGAAAGCTTCTGACCGATGGGAGCTGTTGTTGCACCGAAAGTGCAGTGTGTAAGGCTTACGAGTGAGTCGCTGAGAAGGTCAGAATCTTTAATGAGAGGCATATTCATAAAGCCGTACTTAGCAACGAAGCCGTAATAGATATTGTTTTCTTTAAGGCTGTCATAGAAGCCCTCGAGGTCTGAGGAAACGTGCTCTCTGTAGTACAGGATTTTGTCGATGAGACCTGCATACTTTGTGCGAAGCTCTGAGCCTTCCTTGCCGAATACAAGGTCAAGAGCAGCATCCATATCATTTTTATTTACTTCTGTCCAGTAGTTAACCTGAGTAGCCATACCGAAAGCATGGAGAAGTGCGGGCATAAGAGCCTTGCCGAGTCTTTCGTAAAGAGCCTCTACTTCGTCAAGAGCTTTATCTGTAACATTGATCTGATTGAAGAAGTCCATTGTCTTGAATACGATTTCGTAAAGAACATCGCCGAATGTAAAGCCAACGCCGTCGCCTGTTGCACCTAAGAAGTCAACCTGACCTGCATATCTTTCGATAGTTTTTGCATCGAATTCAATCTGACCGCTGAAAGCCTTTGAGAAGAGAGTGGATTCATTCTGAAGAGAATCGCAGAAAATAACATTCTTTATAAGACCTGTGTCACCGTATTTTTCGAGGTAAGCTGCAAGAAGGCTGCCGCCCATACATCTGCAGTACATTGAAACCTGATCCTGATCTGTTGTGTCAAGCACCTGAAGAACATATTCGTGAAGTCTGTCTACATGGTCATAGGGTGAAAGACGCCAGTCGTATGCAAAGGCATACTGGCCGTTGTGAGTATAATTCCATGTTGACTTTGAGGCTGCGATTGAGTTAGCCATTGTCTGAGGGTGAACGCCGGTACCCTTTGTGGGGTTGCCGTTGTAGTCAAGACCTGCATCGGGGAAAAGGGGCTTGAGCTCATCATAGATAGCTCTGCCGTAATTGTCCCACTTATCAAAGAGCATACCTTCGAGAACGAAGGGTTTGAGAATATTTACTACAGTTTCAACGATGGTGTCTTTGTCAAGGCCATCGTCACCGCCAAGTGAAAGTTCTTCAAACTGAGCAACACAAAGAGTGCCGTCGGGATAATAAAGGCCGTCACCGTTGCCGCGAATATAAACAATAGGTGTTCTTTCATTTGCCGCTGATACTGATACAGCAGGAGCCATAACAGCAAAAAGCATTGTCAGAGCAAGAAATAATGAAATAAGCTTTTTCATTGATATCAACCTTTCATAACATAATTTTACCATTAAAGTTTAACACTATTTACGTTGCTTGTCAATATATTGAGATAAAAGCAAAATGAATAAAGTCCGTTCAGAAGAACGGACTTTATGGATATTAAAGCATTTCTTTAGCTTCTCCGAAACTAAGTTCGCCCCTGAGAAGCATTCCGATAACCTTGAAGAGAGTTGTGAACCAGCGCATAGCTGCGACGAAAATGCTTTCTTTTGTAGGCTCTTGTTCGACAATGTTGAGCCATTCACCGTCTGCACAGTTTTCTGCGGTGAGGTTTTCAAATCCGTTTATGCTTGTGCTGTGAATTGATGTAATAACAACAAAACGTGAGATATCTCTGTAATTATTGTTTACAGTGTAATCCTTATACTGACAGAAATGTGATGCAATATAATCCCAACCGCTGCCGCCGTCGTGGTGCTTGTTTTTAAGGAACCATGTTGTATCGGGGAACAGACAGGTTGAAGCATCAACCTTTTTATCGGGGGAGATATAATCACCGTAACCCGCAGCTACTCTTTCTGCGATATATTCATCTGAAAGTGTATCAAATACACCTGCAGCAGTTGCACCGAAGGATGCGCTACTGAGGTCAACAGTGCAGTCACCTGTAAGGTCATTGCTTTCAGTAAGAGGAGCCTGAACAAGACCATAGCCTGCGATAACACCTATTTCAACGCCATAGTTTTTTACAAACTGCTTATAGAGGTTTTCTTCGCCTTTGCGTTCGCGGGGAATTGTAAAGCGCTCTCTGAGATAGAGAATTTTTTCAATAAGGCCGGCATATTCAGCTCTCTTTTCAGTACCTTCTTTGCCGAACATAAGGTTAAGAGCAGCATCGAAATCTTCTTCATAAACACTTGTCCAATAGCTGGGCCAGGTAGCGATACCTGAAGCTAAAAGGAAAGCAGGCATAAGAGCTTCGTAAAGCCTTTCATATAAATTCTCAACACCGCCGAAAATGGAATCCATTATG
The DNA here is from genome assembly GCA_045660525.1 of Acutalibacteraceae bacterium. Classification (GTDB taxonomy): domain Bacteria; phylum Bacillota; class Clostridia; order Oscillospirales; family Acutalibacteraceae; genus UBA6857. Next base: position 7,446 of record JAZRDY010000127.1, read on the forward strand.
CCTGTCTGAGTTGTAAAGTCAATGGTTTTTTCAATTGCTTCAACTAATATGCTGTTTATAGCAGCAATATCAATGCCCAAATCTTCGTTTGCGAAGTATTCGGTCTGAGCGATATAAGCCTGGGTGTGCTTATCACTGAGCTGAATTTTACCGCTGAAGCAGTCGTTTACAGTTGCAGAGCCGTTTGACATAACTTCGTCATAAACAACTTTTGCAACTAATTTTTCACTGCCGTATTTATCCAGATATGCAGTTACAATGTTACCGCCCAAGCATCTGCCAACAAGACATACCTTATCACAGCCGGTTGTTTTCAAAATTGTTTTTATATAGGTGTGAAGTCTGTCTACTGAGTCATAAGGTGAAAGTCGCCAGTCATAACGGAATTTGTAATCCCATAAGCCGAACACGCCGTCGCTTCCGTAGTCTTTTGTTGAAGCAATGTGATTCCATGCATCAATTTCGGCCTTAGCAACACCTGTGCCGAATTTGGGATTGCCGTTGCCGTCGAGCTGACCTTCTTCAAAAATAGGAGCAAGCTCTTCGTAAAGTGCTTCGCCGTAGCTGTCCCATTTGTCAAAGGGCAAACCTTCGGTAACGAAAGGAATCATAACATTCATTACCTTTGTGATAATGTCGTCTTTTGTCAGGTCGCCTTCGTCATCATCTGTGAAAACATCAAAGCCTGTAGAAATAGGATTCTGGTCGCCGTCAACTAAGTCAAC